>JALYLJ010000066.1 GCA_030774295.1 Thermoproteota archaeon | reverse complement strand
AAATCCTTACAATTGCCAGTTTGTACCTCTTGCAATAGACCAATTATAGCAAATGACGAATGTGTGAAATACTATTGCCCAAATTGTGGTTATGTTTTAATTTGGAGATGTCAAAGTTGCAGACAATTTGCTAGATCCTACAGATGCATCGGATGCGGATTTGAAGGGCCATAGATATGTCCAAATTAGTTGCCAGAATAAAGATCCTGCCATCTGAATCAGAATCAGATATTGATTCAATTCCTAATGTTTTGAAGCAGACGCTCCCAGAAAGATTCAAACTATTAGCACATACAAAGGAACCTATTGCATTCGGACTCTATTCCATCTTGGCTGATTTCACATTAGACGATGCAGAAGGCCAAATGGATCTATTAGAAGAAGCCATAAGGAAAATAGATGCAGTTGGAGAAATAGAAGTAATAAACGTAAGTCGACAGTCTGTCAACATAAAATAAATAGATTTTAATTTATTTTTTGAAATCGTTACTTATTACAGTAATGTCTAAACAGACATGTCTAAACAGACATGTCTAAACAGACATGTCTAAACAGACATTTAACTAGAATCTATAGTGGAATAAGGAATCAAAAGCAAGCGAAACAAAAATGATGACCAGGTAAGGCGCTGTAATCTTGTACGCCTTCCATGCAAAATCTGGGTTGGGATATTTAGTTAGTTTATAATGATATATCAGCATCAACGATCCTGAAATTGCTGCAGTAATGAAGTACACCACACCTAAGCCGAGTAGATATAATGATAGTGAATATGGTAACAAAATTGCAGTGTTTGCAAATATATATCCTGCGGTCTTTTCGTTACCTATAAGTACTGGTAGCATAGGAACTTTTACCGATTCGTATTCCTCCCTTGACTTTATAGCAAAAGACCAAAAATGAGGTGGTGTCCATAAAAATACCAACCATCCAATCAGAAAACCTAGGACATCCATAGACCCTGTTGTAGTAGCCCACCCTGCCATTGATGCCGCACTACCTGCAAATCCACCAACGACAATATTCGAAACATTTGACCGTTTGAGCCATAATGTGTATACGAATACGTAAAAGAATATCCCCAAAGCAATCATACCGGTTGCTATTGGATTCAAGGTTATGAAAGAGATTACAACAGAGCTGATACAAAGTATGATACCATAAACAAGTACGTTTTTGGGACTTAATCTGCCCGATGGGATCGGTCTTTTTATTGTTCTGGACATTATCTTGTCAATATCTCGATCAAAATAATGGTTCAGCGCACTGGATCCCATTGATGCCAAGGAACCACAAATTCCGAGAAATGCAAGATGGTATGCGGAAATGTCCCAAGCCGTTAATGGAGTGGAATCGAATCTGGTGGCAGCTAAAGAACTGGTTATCGCCGTAATAGCTAATACTATCACTATCCTTGGCTTTGATACCTCAATGTAATCGGATAACATTAACAGATAATTTAATCTCTTAATTGTAACATTTAACTTATTCGCTAGGTCATTCAGACACCAATATCAAAACCAAATAATAGAACTTCAATAATTCCTTATTATGTATCAAACCGTGGCAAGAATCCACGAACGATTAATTCTTCATGTTCAAGTTTTCAATTACGAGTTAGGATAATAGCTTGGGCAAACTTTCAAATGAACTGTGTTTTCAAACAAGCGCCACAATTAGACATTCAATGTGATTTATAAGCCAGTTAATTAATATCCAATTTGAATCATGGGAAGAAGAAAGAGTACCTCAAGACCACATAAGACTAGAAGAACAGTTGAAGGTCGTTGTCCAAAGTGCACTACAATTGTTAGATTTAATGTAAGTGGGCCTGTTGGAACTGAAGTTTATGAATGTATAGGTTGCAGATCCAAATTTCCCATTGACGAATTATAATCCAAACAAAATTTAGATAAGGAACTATACATAGACGATTCATTAGATAGAAATGGATGCTAAGATAGAGTACGTAGGTAAAGTGTATCTTTACAGTAGTGGAATGTCCGCCGAGCTTGTAGAAAGGAGCAAGGTAGTACTGAATGAACATGGTGTTAATCCTAATGACATTGTGCTTATTGAATCTCCCGAAGGAGTTCCCGAAGGTTCTATCATTATTACCATATGGCCTCATTACCTTTCTGTTGCGAAAGTAAAAAGGGTAAGAGATGGTTCGATATACGCGCCACAATTATTCAATATTGACATATAGTAATTATTTCAAGAAAAAATTCAACATAGATAATATTGTCATCATATAACATGTGGAACTATGCTGACCAGTTATTCTTTTCATACTAGAAATTACTAATATGAGGAACAAGAGTGCAGGTTCTAGTCTAAATGCATTGTAATCATTTCCGCTATTTTATTTTTAGAAACTGACCCGATAATCTTGTTTACTACTTGACCTCTCTTGAACAATAACAGAGTGGGAATACTTGAAATGTTGAACTGTCCTGCTACCAATGGATTTTCATCAACGTTTATTTTACCTACAACCAATTTGCCCAAGTAGTCTTTACCAATTTCGTCAATGATTGGTGACATCATCCTGCAAGGCCCGCACCACGGTGCCCAAAAGTCTACTAATGTCAATGGAAATCTGCTGATAGTCTGAGAAAACATAGAGTCATCCAGAACGAGTGGCTCCTTAATATTTTGTAATTGTTCTTTTTCATTAATCAGTTCTTGTAACTTTTTCATTTTTTTCTCATTTAGTAACTTTAGTTCTTCGTCTTCCAATTTATGTAATAACACTAACAGCGCTTAAATTGGTTTATTATGTTTTTTGATTTTCCAGTCTATCCAGCGATAGATAATTATCTAAGAGAACTCAAAACATTTTCGATCTTGCTCGATATAACGAAAAATGATGAAGATAATTCGAACTCTGAGATTTCAGATAGCGAATCATTAAAAAAACAGGTAAGGAGTGATGGGCTGGAAGATGAGGAGAACTCTGAGATTTCAGATAGCGAGGTTCTGAAAAGAGAAATAGAGTTCTTGGAAAGTGAACTTGAAAAAGAAAAAGAAGTTTCCGAAAAAAACCTGTCTAAACTAAGATATCTTATGGCAGATTTCGATAATTATAGGAAACAAATAGGGAGGCAGATGGACTCAAAAATTGAAGAGAATAAGGGCCAACTCTTTCTTAAACTACTCAAAGTTTATGACAATTGTGTATTAGCTCTTGAAACCATAAAAAATGGCCAATATGATTCCACCTTGGTAGGTGGACTTCGTGGTATTATGACAAACTTTGAGAGCTTGATGAAAGAAGAAGGTTTGGTCGAAATTGAAACTTTGGGCACACCCTTCGATCCTAATGTTCATGACGCGATTGGTTTTGTAACAAACGAATTGGCTCCGGACAACACAATAATGGAGGTGGTAAGGAAAGGATATCTATTAAACAATAAAGTTTTAAGACCTTCTTCAGTCATTTTATCTAAAAGAACAGTTACAAATAAAGATATTAATGAAAAAGATAAGGAGTAGTGAAAAGAAATTATGGGTAAAATTATTGGAATAGATCTTGGAACAAGTAATTCTGCAGCGTCGGTTATGATTGGAGGGAAACCCACAATAATACAAGCAGCTGAGGGGACTTCAGTAGGTGGAAAAGCATTCCCCTCATATGTAGCATTTACAAAAGATGGCCAATTACTGGTGGGCGAACCTGCAAGAAGGCAGATGGTTACAAACCCTGAAGGTACCGTAATTGCAGCCAAACGCAAGATGGGAACTGATTTCAAATTTAAAGTGTATGGAAAGGATTACACGCCCCAACAGATATCCTCTTTTATTTTGCAAAAGATAAAAAGAGATTCTGAAGCCTATGTAGGTGAAACTGTTGACAAAGCTGTAATAACAGTCCCGGCGTATTTTAATGACAATCAACGACAGGCGACCAAAGACGCAGGTGAAATTGCAGGCCTGGAAGTCGTAAGAATTATCAACGAACCTACTGCTGCCTCACTTGCATATGGTCTGGATAAAGTAAACAAAGACCTGAAGATAATGGTATTCGATCTCGGTGGTGGAACCCTAGATGTCACCATAATGGAAATGGGAGGAGGAGTATTTCAAGTAAAGAGTACTTCTGGCGATACTCAATTGGGTGGAACAGACATGGATAATCTAGTTGTTGAATACATTATCCACGAATTTCAAAATCAAAGTTCCATTGACGTTCATAATGATAAAGCAGCAATGATGAGAATAAAAGAGGCGGCAGAAAAAGCAAAAATTGAACTTTCTAATGTTATGACAACGGAAGTAAATCTCCCATTCTTATCATACGATGCATCTACGGGTCCCAAAAATTTGGTAATAACACTTTCTAGGTCAAAGTTGGAGGAATTGCTGAGACCAATAATTGAGAAATGTAAGGGACCCATGCTTCAAGCAATTGAGGATGCAAAGATGAAACCGGCAGACATTGACAAGATTATTTTGATTGGTGGACCGACAAGGATGCCAATAGTAATACAATTCATTACAAATGCAATGGGTAAGGAACCTGAAAGAGGAATTGATCCAATGGAAGCAGTGGCGATGGGAGCTGCTATTCAAGGGGCAATCATAGCAGGGGATGTAACAACAGATATTCTGCTTGTAGACGTGACACCGCTAACTTTAGGAGTTGAAGTACTCGGAGGACTAAAAGAGCCACTTATCGAAAGAAATACTACAATCCCTACGAAGAAAAGCAAAGTCTTTACTACTGCAGCAGACTACCAAAACGCAGTAACTGTACATGTTGTTCAAGGAGAAAGATCAATGGCGTCCGATTGTGTTTCTCTAGGCATGTTTAATCTATCAGGTATACCGCCGGCACCTAGAGGAATTCCCCAAGTAGAAGTTACCTTTGACATAGACGCAAATGGGATTCTTAATGTTACCGCAAAGGACTTAGCCACTTCAAAGGAATCAAAAATAACAATTTCTGCAAATACGAAGTTATCTAAGGATGATATTGAAAAACTCAAGAAGGAATCAGAGCAATTTGCAGAACAAGATAAACAAAAGAAGGAACAAGCAGAAGTCAAAAACGAAGCAGATAATCTAATTTATACTGCAGAAAAATTAGCTCAGCAAGACCTAAAAGATAAAATTAAACCTGAACAAGTTGAAAAAGTTAACAATGCAGTCAAGGATTTGAGAGAAGCTATCTCATCAAACAATATCGAAGAAATTAAGAAGAAAATAGAAGCACTAAAAAACATAGTAGGTGAAATTAGTACCGAGGCATATAGAACCGCTGGTGCAGCTGGATCACAACAGGCGACCTCTCAGAATTCAGATACTGCAAATCCGACTTCGGATGGTGCAAATCCAACTTCAGATACTGCAAATCCGACTTCGGATGGTGCTAACCAATCTAATACCCAGCAATAACAAGATGCTACGAAGGCCAACCTGACATGCATCCATTATTTTTAATCAATGGTTTCATACCATGAGTACAAAGCGTGATTATTACGAGATCTTAAATGTTGATCGGAAAGCTACTAAAGATGAAATCAAAGGCAAATATAGGAAATTAGCTCTACAATACCATCCTGACAGGAATAAGAGCTCAGATGCCGAAGAAAAGTTCAAAGAAATTTCAGAAGCTTATGCTGTGTTGTCCGATGACGACAAGAGAAAAAAATACGATAAATATGGTCATGTTGGATCGGAGGAAGTTTTCAGAGGATCCGAGTCTAATTTTGATGAGATTTTTAGAGATATCGGATTTGGTGGGATTAAAGATATTTTTGAGCAATTATTTGGAGGAGGATTTTCAGCTAGAAATAGAGGTGATCCATTTGGATCTGGTTTTAACTTTGGAAGAAGCAATAGAGGTGAGGACACAGTTATTGATCTATCCCTCACACTGGAAGATGTTGTAACCGGAAAGAAGGAAACGATTGAAGTCCCATCATTGGTAAAGTGTTCAGAGTGCAATGGAAGCGGTTGTTATCCTGGTACGAAACGTAAAAAATGTATGGCGTGTAATGGATTTGGTCAAACAAAAAGGGTCTTTAATGAAAATAGGTTTTCAACTTTTGTTACAGTGGAAACTTGCAGAACATGTAGAGGAGTGGGTGAAATAATTGAAAAACCATGTAAAAATTGCAAAGCATCAGGTAACGTTCCAGCTAAGAATAAAATACAGGTAGAGATTCCTCCGGGCGTTGAGGATGGTATGACACTACAACTAAGCGGTAGAGGTATTTCTTACGAAAATGGAGTTCCAGGAGACCTCTTCATTCGAATTCATATTAAACCACATCAAACTTTTGAAAGACTTGAGGACGGCCATTTACTCTATACTTTGAAACTGAAATACACAGAACTGGTATTGGGCACGGAAATTATAATACCTACGCTACATGGAGGCGAAAAAGTGAAAATCCCTGCAGGCTCCCAAGTAGATTCAATTTTTAATTTAAGAGGAAAAGGAATACCCGTACATGGTCGACGATCTAGAGGAGACCAAATTGTAAAAATTAAACTTGAAATACCCATTAAACTTAGTGAAAGGCAAAAGTGGCTAATCAAAGAACTAAATGATACAAAAAATACTTGACTTGAGTTATTTGTAATATTTATATCTAATAAATCAAGATGATAACTATGTCTAGTCCGTTTGATGAGTGGTTTGGGAGAAGAAGATCTAATTCTTGGTTTCCTGATGTGGATTCCATGATGAAGGAAATGGAAAAGTTAATGCAAGAAGCTGTTAAGAACATGGACCAAAATGTACCAAAGAATTTGATAAGGGAACGGAAGCTTGATGATGGGTCTGTTGTGCGTGAAATGGGTCCAATTGTTTATGGGTACTCATTTAAGATTGGTGAAGACGGTAAACCGATCGTCAGAAAATTTGGAAACCTAAACACATTCCCAAGTTCTCTAACTGGCAGATTTTCGGTCAGTGATCAAAGGGAGCCTGTTGTGGACATCATAAAGGATGTTGACAAGTTGAAAATTATTGCCGAGCTTCCAGGCGTAACTAAAAGCGATTTGAGGATAACTGCTAATGAAACTTCATTAACAATTGAGTCTCTTTCAGGAGAACGTAGATACAACAAAAAAATAGAACTTCCGAATGAAATCGAACCATCTTCAGGAAAATCATCTTATAAAAATGGAATATTAGAGGTAGCATTCAAGTTAAAAGATTCAAAAGACCACGGAGTTTCTATTAACGTAGAGTAAATGGAAGAGGATTTATATTCAATGTCGTCATACCATCTTGTCGTACTTTTTAGAACCAGTTATATATCTACAGGTTATTATGAGCGCAGTACAGGCTGTTGAAGTTACAAAAAGGTATAAAGGATCAAAATCGTTTGCCATAGACAACATTTCCTTAAATATAGAACCGGGAAGAATATTCACCCTTCTTGGAAGAAATGGTGCAGGAAAGACTACATTCGTCAGAATTTGTGCAACACAGCTATTACCAACTTCTGGAACTGTAAAAATATTTGAAAACGACCTTATTAAAGATACAGAAAAAATAAGAAATCAGATCTCCATTGTACCGCAGGAAGGGAGACCATTACGCGCCCTCACCCCTTGGGATCATGTTTATTTTTGGCTAAGAATTAGAGGAGTGAATAAGCATGAAGCATCAATTAGAACCAAAAAGATCCTTCAAGATTTTGAATTATACAATGTGAGAAGCAAACTTGCGATGTATTTGTCAGGAGGAATGAAGCAAAAAATATTAGTGGCAATGGCTATGGCAGTAGATTCGAGATTGCTTTTTCTAGATGAACCGACTATCGGACTTGATCCCGTGTCCAGACGCCAAATCTGGAAAGCTATCAAGGAAAAAAAGGAAAATGGAACAACAATCCTGCTTACAACCCATTATATGGACGAAGCAGAAGTATTGTCAGACGATATAGTCATAATAGACAAAGGGACCGTTCTTTCCAAAGGAACACTCTCGGACATTAGGAAGAATATTAAAGAAAACATCAAAATTGAAATTCCAAAATCGACAATAGACAGTGATATTTTAAAATCATACGGAACTGTAATTGACACCGGGACCGATATACTAAAACTATTTACATTTGAATCGAATATACAGGAGCTATCAGCAATTGCAATAAAGAAAAATTTCTTTTTCAGGGTATCCCCTATTACCCTAGATGATGTGTTTGTTGCTCTGGTTGGAACCGAGGGCAACAGTGTCGATCAGGATTAAGGTTTAGTTCGCGGGGTTGAGGTTAGGGAATATTTTAGTTACTGAGTTCTTGAGATATGTGTAATATTCTGTTGGAGTTAGCGTTGCATTTTGATGTAATATCAAATTAAAGCTGGCAGTATCAGCATCTTGGTAATCCCATTTCCAGAAGGACGAGGCAGTGATATTTGAATTCTTGAATGTTTCTAGCAAAGTATCTGTCGTTTGCTGGTCTAGCCCACTCTTTGTAGGATCAAGCTGAAATACTCCATTAACTGCTGTTCGTACAACGTTGTTCCATTCACCAATATAGAGTGGTTCACCTGTTATTTCGCGAGTTTTTAAGAACATGTCCCATCGTTCTTTTTGATATTTATCTCTGTCTGGAATTCCATATACACTTATCTTAAACCATACATTATCTTTATTTGAAGGAGCCATTTTTGCAAGATTTTCTGGCGTTAATTCTATAGGTCCGCCAAGATCTACAGGAACATTCATACTATAAACTATGGTCTTGTTAGTTAAGCTTCGTAGTTCATCAGTGATGAATGAATTAAAGTTCCCAATTTTTTCCCATTGATCTGAGCTTTCTACATGGGGCTCGCTCAAGATTTCATATCCGAAAGTGCTTGGATGCCCATCCACTTTTGTAACTACCTTTTTCCAAAAGTCAGCAAGCAAAGTCCATGCGTCCTTTCCTTGGCTATCCTTTACTGAACCATCCCAAAAGTTACTCCACCACAGCTTTGCAACAGGTTCTCCTTCTTTACCTCCGCTATTCATCGGATACAGTTGTGAATTATTCTCAAAAAGTGCGGATGGAAAACCGGTTCCCCTCTTTTCAAGCCACGAGGATGTATGCCACTGATGATTATCATAAATAACCTTAATTCCATATTTGTCTGCAACATTTGCAACCTGTTCGATTTCATTCATGAATGCTTGTGGGTTTTTTTCATATGCTTCCCAATAAAACAAGAACCTAGCATGATTTAGTCCTGCCTCTTTTAACAACTTGAAGCTTTCATCGAAATAAGTAGTAGGAGGTAGTGCAGTATCGCGGCTGTTTTGTTTTTGATCCACGTATGCGCCCTTCATCGCTACACCAACTAAAGTATTGTCGACGGTAGATGGCTGGGCAGAAGCGACGATAATTCCATTTGTCATGAACAAAGAGATTACAAGACTTAAACCAAACAAGACAGGCGTGTTTTGCCGAAAACTACTCATGGCAAATATATCGAATTTTAGTTTATATATATATTATGAATTAGGCGTCCATTACCTGATTTTGAGTTCAAAATAGGCGTAACAATACGTTCCAAAATTGTTATTTAGGGATATAATTATATCTCTATAAATAAATATCAATTATCGTCGGTGGAGATAAGTTATAGAATGACATTCACGATAGGTGATAACTACTGAAGCGAATTGTTTTAGCCGCAGGATTAATATCCTTATTAATTGGAGTAACGATAATTTCAATTTCTTCCATCCGTGTTCCTGACCCTCTTCATACTTCAAGTTCAGTCTATAACGGAAAAATAAATAATGATACCAGAGCTGTCATGGTACTGAAAGACATCCAAAAAGGAAAAAACATCTCATTATCTGTTACCCCACAAAATACTGTAAACGTACTCAACATTAAAATCATAAATTCAAAAGGAACTGTATTGTTTGATTTGAATTCATCACAACCATTGTTTACCACGATAACCCCACCTATAAGCGGAAATTATTCAGCGGTTTTAACTAATCTCAAGAATGAGGATACTTATACCCAGAGTATATTTGCTAGCTCAGTTCTCTTTGATAGTAATAATAATCCAAAAATAGAAATTAACACAATTTTGATAGGAGCGATTATTTTGCTAATAGGAATTGTGATATGCATTATTTGGATACTCTTGGAATTCTTTGAGAGACTAAAGGAAAGGACGAGGTACAAACAGTTGTCTTGAGATATATTTTGTTCAAGTTCAACAACAATCTAATTTAATCATAATTGTAAAATTCAAACACCAATATAATAGTAGGATACTAGATCAAACGATCCTTTCAAGAGGACTTAATATTATCGCTGCTTCTAAATATGTGATCACATGTAAATTGTTTGAATTAAGTTTAATTGTCCTATCCCTTTGATTTTTGGAGGTACTCGGTCAATTTTGCCATTAGTTTTTTATTAACCTTCTCACCGTCAATCTTTCCTCTTAATACTTCCATGCAAATACCCATCAAAAGTCCCACTGAATCTAAACCTCTTTGAGAAATTACAGTTCCATTTTCATGTATTATTTTACTTATAGTCTCGTCTACATATTCTTCGCTAATGCTTTCAGTCCCAAATGAACTTATTATTTCATCAACATCCCTAGACTCATTTTTTAGGAGCTTCTCGATTACCAGTGGAATAGATTCTTTAGTTATTCGTGAATTATCAAGTTCTGTAAATAGACAATATAGCACATCCTCAGAAAGAATAGTACTGTCATAACCCTCTCTTTCCATGCTCACTAGATCCTCCGTAAGTTTAGATATTACAAAAGAGGGGCTAATTGACGTGTGTGAAACTATCTTTTCAAAAAGTGAAAAATATTTAGAATCAAAAATATTTTCTGCCAAAGTCTTATTAATAGTATATTTCTTGCAGATTTGATCAATTATTTGGTTCCACGGTTGAGGTATATCTTGAGATAATTGTTTTAGCTTTCCTTTGGCTATTGAGATGTATGAAATATCGGTTTCCGGGTACATTCTTGATGAGCCAGGTTTAGGTCTACTAAATACAGTAACTCCATCCAATCTTGCTGAACGTGTTTCAGGAACAACTCCACTAAAAGCTTTTTTGATTCTAGTAAATAATTCAAATAATACTGTGTTTAGAGATTTTGTCGGTCCGCCTATTAATACAAAAGCATCATTCTTATCCATTCTTAGAACGGTTGTTATAGACTCAACGTCTTCGGGCGTAATTCCATAGTTCGGTAATTCATCTGAGTGAAATATTCCACCAATTCCGTAAACTTTTACCAGATCACCTAATTCTTTCCCCAATCTAATTGCAGGATAGGGTTCAAAAGACAATATTCCTTTAAATCCTCGCAGAACGAATGCCGTAAATCTAGAATCACCAGTGAGAATCTTCTTTACTACTTTAGAGGATGATTTACTTAATAGATGAGTTACGTCCGTAACATTGTCGATGAAACTTGATTCGTCAATTTTACGTTTTTTTAGTTCATTTGCAATTTGATTTAATGCGTCTTGTCTCTTTCTTTCATATTCAATTACAAGAGGCAGCTGTGACAATTGCTGAACACCTTTCACTTCTACTACAGGTCCATCCTCTGTTGAAATGTTAACATCCTGTCTGATACTTCCCAACCCACGAGTAACTTTTTTAGTAGATCTTAGTAATCGCCCGACTGTTTGAGCAACGTTTGTAACAAAAATTGGAGAATTAGAAAGAGGTTCAAGGGCAATTTCAATAAGTGGTATTCCTAATCTATCCAAAGAATAAGCCTTGTTCTCATCTTCTTTTTTGTCTTCATTAATTATTCTCGCAGCATCCTCTTCTAAGCATACACTTTGGATTCCTACCCTGACACCCTCAACTTCCAAAAATCCGTTTCTGCCAACTAGTATTGTTCTTTGAAATCCAGTAGTATTCGAACCGTCTATTACTATCTTTCTCATTACGTGTAATTCATCTTCAATTGTGCAATTGAGCGCAAGAGATATTGTCAGTACAAGTTCTAGTGCTTCATTGTTTACCATCTTAGGAGGTTCTTCATCAGATTCAATGAGGCAGTTTGCATGTTTAGAAGATTGATATTTTACCGTCTTAATTTTTTTTGATTCGAATAGAGCAGCTTGGTCGTAAGATCCCATCTCGCTTTGAGTCGGACGCAGGTTCCTTTTGAAGGTAAAATCATATTCATTAGAATCAATTATTTTGCAATCACAAAACAATTTATTTTTTGAACCCAATTGTTGATGGATTTCAAGTCCAACCTTTAGTTTATCTTGAGCAATAGTTTCGCTTTTAACCAATATAGGGATAATAATTATAGCCTTCTTATTATTATTATTATTATTATTTACAATTTCGAGAAATCTTTATTTTCCTGACCCCAACAATATTTATCACCGAAAATGCTAGGCAATATTCTCTGGATGTTATATGCTATTTTACCAAAGGGTACGGTAAGAGATGAAAGTACTTTTTTCATACTGGTTTCCATTTTGCTTGGATTAATTGCAACGGCATACATAATGAGATGGAGAAGAAATAAAGAAACTCAATAAATTTTGATTATTCTGAAAAGTTTTGATCTTAATTTTCTAAAAATCATATCCATATCATCGGGATATCTTAAATTATAAATTTAGAAAATTTAATTGATTTAACCATATGTGTAATTTCACTTTTTAATGAGTCGATATTTATGTCGTGATATCTCCCTTGAGAGTTATTCAATTTAGCAAGCGCCCTATTCATAATAGAAATGCAAATTCCTTGTTCACCTTTTTGGTAATGTACTAAGGCAGCTGCAACTAGTATGAGCCCATTCAACAAATCTCTTTCATCACCATAGGTGTGTTTCCATACACCTTCAAGAACTTCATGTGTTTTCCAATATTTTTCATTGTTAAAAAGTACACGAGCCATTTTTATTGATTCATCTTTATCAAGTTCCTTCTCGGCAATTCTGTCGAGTTCTATTAATGGACCTATATTGGAGAGTTTTGACCTCATAACATCTAACGTCGA
>JALYLJ010000065.1 GCA_030774295.1 Thermoproteota archaeon | reverse complement strand
GTCTCTATCTTTGTCTCTACTCGACAAGAGCCATTCTATTATTCTGTCCAAACTATCGCTGATTATTGTAACCCTGATAGGCCCTAGCGGAGATTCTTCATAATTCTCAACCAATGATATCACATCTTCATATGCGGCTTGTTTATTGAGTAGAAACCAGGTGAGATTTCCTTTCCTATTCCATTCTAACAATTTTCTCAAAACACCCAAGGTTGATTTTGATCTAACGCCAACTCTGATATGGTGTAGTGATAGAATCCCGGTGCAAGTGGCTTCGATGTGTCCATTTGAAAGTATGGGTTTGCATCCATTGGCAATATTTAACAGACATTTTTTTACCTTTTCTGGATCTTCGGAAGGATTTAGAACTGTTTCTACTTTGAGCTTAACATTCTCATTTTGAATATCGCCACTATTCTTTTCTACCAATCATTACCCACTACTTTCTTCGAATTCCACTTTCTTGCATCCATTTTTGGACCGTAGTGAGACTTTGTTCGCACAATTGTGATATTGTAATGTCGTTGTTAGATATAGTCTCGTCAGCCAATGCTATGGCATTGCTTATTCCCACTTCCATCTCAGTCTTATCCCTTTTGTCAAATTCATCAATGTTAGAAGGAACGTCAGAACGATGTCTTTCCTTAACATGAGTGTACCTCGTGAAAGTCGATCCATGGATAGCCAACAATTTGACATTTCCCATGTCTTTAAGAACCTCTACTTCTGCCATGCTTCTAATTCCATCAACTATCACTACGTTCGACTTGTTGTCCTCTTTTCTCATTAAATTAATTTTATTGGCAATCAAATGTGCAACTGCACCTGGTCCATTCTTCTTTCGAAGTTTTATCATCAAATTTGCAAGGTTGTCGCTTGTTGGCGCCAATCCTTGGCTCTCTGCAGCTTCTCTTATTACATCACCCATAATCAAAAGTGGGATGCCCGTATGATGCAGATAGTTTGCAACCGTAGTCTTACCAGCGCCTGGCATCCCGGTTAGAGCTACGATTAGAATATCCCCTGACATGACAAACTAGCGACGCAAATATTTCTCAATAACTAATGTATTAAGTTTAGCAAATTTTTTGCCGCTAGTTGTATATCTTCAGCTTTGATAGTTTTTCTTCCGGCATGGACACTCAAATCTACTGCTTGATTAGAAATTTTCGTGGCGACTTCTTCAATTATTCTTCTTAATTGGTCTGCAGCTTCTTCGCTAACTCTTTCTCCTCCGGATTTTTTTATAATTCTGTACATCCCAGCTAGGCCTAGTTCTGGATTTTCAGTCATTTTTTATCAAATATTCATCGGCAGCCTTAAAATATCTTGTCAAAAAAATGCGAGTTGAAAATAAATTAAGTTACAAATTTCTAGAAATATTAACCAAAGAGCCTATTTTGAAAATAATTTACATAGCAAAACTCCCTCATGTCAACTGGCAGGTCAAAGTTCACGTTTCTGACTAGATTCAATACTATTACAAGATATTGAATGCACGAGTCGTCCTCACTCGTATGCGTTTTATCATAGAAAAGAAGAATGAGGAGACCTATCGAGAAAAAAGGCAGAACTCAAGGGCTGTTAGGAATCAAAACTACAAAATATCAACTTATCCAGATTTATTCGATTTACCCATTTAATTTGGTTTTAATTTGCAACTGAGTGTTTACATAGCGACCTGCAATCACAACCGAACTTTAAATTCAAAGGTTCTCTGCTATTTTGAAATAATTGTCTTCGTAGAATTAATGCGTGTAAGTCTCTGTTTGAGTAGTTTGGATCAAGTTAATCACCATGATGCTCATACACAAGTTTATCATAAAACCTAACTGACTTTACATTAACAAATTCAAGCATGCCGTATCTTGAAAGCTCTCTCCCAAACCCGCTATGCTTGATACCTCCAAAGGGAACTCTGGGATCAGAAGCAACCATATTGTTAACAGTAACAATTCCGCATTCCATTTCCATTGATAATTTCTGAGCCCTATCTAAGTCACGTGTCCAGATACTTCCGCCAAGTCCAAATTCAGAATTGTTCGCTGCACTTATGGCTTCAGCTTCATCTTCTACTATCATTATTGGTGCAACAGGTCCAAAAGTTTCTTCCTTTGACACTCTCATTTTTGGAGTTACATTTTTAATAACTGTGGGCTTGTAGAATGCCCCAATACTTCCAATCCTTTCTCCTCCTGTCAATAGTTCAGCACCGTTACCTATTGCATCCTTTACCATTGAATCAATATTATCAAGACTCTTGATACTTGAAAGAGGCCCTATGTCAGTATTGTCAGACATTGGATCACCCACTCTTAGTTTTTCAGTTTTCTCAACAAATGACTCAATAAATTCATTTGCGATTTTTCTTGAAACAATGAATCTTTTTGATGCAACACAACTTTGGCCACAATTTAGAAATCTGCCTTTGATGGCTCCTTCGGCAGCTTTTTGAATATCAGCATCATCTAGAACAATAAATGGGTCGCTACCTCCAAGTTCCAGAACACATTTTTTTAACCGTGAAGTAGCACGTTGAGCTACCTTGGCTCCGATTTCAATACTTCCAGTAAAGGTAACTCCATCTATGTTTGAATCTATCAACATTTCTGCAACTTGTGACTTGCCAATAACAGTATTAAATACTCCTTCCGATGCGCCACTTCCAAGGATTGTCTTTTCTATCTCTATACCACATTGCATTGTTGCACTAGCTGGCTTCAAAACTATAGTATTTCCTGCCATTAGAGATGGTGCTGCAAATCGCAAAGCCTGCCAATATGGAAAATTCCATGGCATAATGCTTGCGATTACTCCGAGTGGCTGGAATGTTATCATTGTCTTATTTGCGTCGCTGTTTAATGATTCATTGTTAAGGAGTATATCGCCATTATAAGAGTAAAATTCTACTGCCCACGCGCATTTTTCTATCTCGGACCGGGATTCTTTTATTGGTTTTCCCATCTCTTGAGATGCAATTCTCGCAAGACGCTCCTTATCTTTGCGCAACTGTTCGGCCAATTGAAGCAATATGATAGATCTTTTTCGTACATCACGTCTCCATTCGCTGAATGCACTTCTTGATTTACTGACTATATTGGTGACTTGCTCATTCGTCATGTTTTCGTATTCTGATATGACCTGTTCATTTGCGGGATTGATAGTTACAACAGTATTATCCATAATCTACTTGTTACTTATTCAAAAGGGCAATTAATATTCATATGCACTATTTCACTGCGTTTCACATCAAATTCATTCAAAATTAACATGAATCCAGATGTGAAATATCATAAATTGGTGTTATTATACAGAAAATACTTGATAAGCAAAGACACTGTACGTTACTAAATACAAGATTATGCAATAAAAGGAATTTGCATCGACTAAAATCGTACAATAGACACTTCTAACGGTAAGCAAACTTTTTTGAAATTGAAAAATTATAAATTTCTACTAGCTAGAATATTACTTTATGAATATTGGAATAATCGGAACAGGATTAATGGGATCCGCAATAGCCGGGAGACTGATAGAAAGAGGATTTACTGTTTATGTTCATAATAGAACCAAACAAAGATCAGATGCGCTGGTAAGAAAAGGCGGCATTAGGATTGGAAATCCATCAGAATTAGGCAAGAAATGTAATTATGTAATTATCAGCGTTACCGACGGTAATGCAGTGAAAGAAATTTTGTTTGGTAATAATGGGTTGATTTATTCCAATAACAATCAACTCAGTATCATAGATACCAGTACAGTTTTGCCGGAAGATTCCATATATTGTGCTAACCTCATGAAAAGAAAAGGATTCGCGATGATACAGGCGCCGATAATGGGCGGCCCTGACGCAACAAGGAAGGGAGATGTAATATCAATTGTTTCTGGCGATAAGAAAATAATGGAAAAATGCAGACGGATTCTGACTAATTTCAGCAAGAACATATTTTATGCGGGACGCCGTGACGGCGCTGCCAACTATCTAAAGCTTGGATTAAATCTTAACATAGCGTTAATAGCGATCTCATTGTCGGAATCAATAATATTCATAAAAAAATCAAAAACTGATCCAACAGTCTTTCTGGACATTCTAAATTCAACTTATTTTAAGACAGGTCTCAGTGAAGTAAAAGGTCCAAAGATGATCAGGAATAATTTTGAGCCAAAGTTTTTTTTGAAAAATATGCTGAAGGATGTTCAACTGCTCAATGAATGCGCAAAAAGAAATAATGCCAGTCTTTCTTTTTCATCATTGGCTGAACAATATTTTCGCATGGCCGCAAATAGAGGTTACTCAGAATTAGACTATACTGCAATACTGAAACTATTTGGTGAATTTAACAACTTGAAAAGCTACCACTAATTAAATTTATTAAATTTATTTAACATCTTGGAAAATACGAGGGAAACACAAAAGGGGTAGAGTCAATACTCGTGCGTTATTGATAACTCGCAATACAATAGTTTCAGCCATTATTCCATCCACCATTGTAGTCATCATTCCATCATTCCATGATTCCTTCCAATATAATCACTAGGTTTTTATTTTGCTTAAAAGGAATTTTAATGGAGGTTTTTAAATTAGGAAAGAGAAAAGTCCTGAGCGAGTCTGATCTAAAAGAATTAGTAATGCCTCAACAAGGTGAGTTGCTAGGACGTGTGATAAAACTAGTTGGCGGAGATAACATAATTGTAAAATGCACAGACGGTAAAGTTAGAACATGTAGGATTAGAGGAAAGATAAAAAGACGTATGTGGATAAGAGAACACGATCTGGTTCTTATTGCACCTTGGGATTTTCAGACTCAAAAGGCAGACATTGTTTGGAGATACATTTCTGCTCACGCTGAAAAGCTCCAAAAAGACGGTCACCTTGAAGGAATTTAGAAGAATAATTTTACAAATATCTAATCCTTGGGATAATCTCCTATTATTTTACCTTTAAAATCAAGTAGTATGATTTTTATCTGTAATTGAGATTCTGAATATTTGCTTAGATGACGATGAACTTCTTGACATAACATATCGTAAAATAAAGCCGATCCAAAATCATCCACTAATTCGCCAACATGTCTTGCAGTATTTGCTAACATAATTTTGTTGACAAGGTCACTATCAGCTCCACATCTGCTTGCCAGCTCCGCAAGAAAATTCATATCAACATGCGATCCTTTTACATGCGTTTGCTTTATTCCCATAGCCATTTTCGTTAATTTACCAATAAACCCTACCACATATGCCTTTTTTATTTTCTTCAGCGCACATTGCTTGATGGCAAATCCAATAAAATCTCCAATTTGAATATAAGCATGATCCGCGATTGAATTTCCGTAGATGGATCGAGCAAAATCTTCGCTCCTTCCACCCGTCGTAAGTATAACAGAATCAGAACCCATTGCTCTTGAAACATCTATACTTTGGCGAATAGAAGCTGCAAACGACGCCGTGGAATATGGAATTACTATTCCAGTAGTTCCTAAAATTGATATACCGCCAATGATTCCTAATCTAGGATTATCAGTTTTCTTGGCAATTTCTTCTCCTTTGGGTACACTTATGATTACTGATACCCCATATGTGTGTTTTAGTTCTCCCAGAATTTCATCTATAGCCTGATTTATCATCTTTAGCGGAGTAGGATTGATGGCCGCCTTGCCTATTTCGAGCCCCAATCCTGGTTTCGTTACTCTTCCAACTCCTTTACCACCATCAATAATGATCTTGTCTGGTGTATCCAACAATGATACTTTGGCACAAATTTCAGCACCATTAGTAACGTCTGGATCGTCGCCACCGTCCTTGATAACAGCGGCAGTAACAGATTTGTCATTATCATATTTACTCCAGGATATATTTATTGTCATCTGTTTTCCCTTTGGAAGTGAAATACTCACATTTGATAGTTTTTTTCCGTTTATTAACATTGAAAGTGCAGCTTTAGTTGTAGCTGCCGCGCAGGTGCCTGTTGTAAATCCTGTTCTGAGCGAGCTTTTTTTACCAACCGGTATATTACTTTCTTTAGTATCATCCGCGCTTTGGAACATATATTTTCACTTTTTAAATGATTATTTTTCCCCCATCAATAATAATAGTATTTCCAGTTGAAAAGGAAAAATTATCCCCGCAATGGAAACTATGCTCTTGGCAATTTCCTCTGGTCGACCCAATCGCTTCATTGTATTCTCTCTTTTTGCTTTGAGTAGTTCAATTCTTGAAAGGGATCTGCGCATAGCTTCCGTATAGATATCTCCGAGAGCAACCGAAAAAGATCTAATGTTATACTGACCATATTCTAAAGCTACATGTTTTGTCAGCGTAATTGATCCTGCTTTCGCTATGGAGTAGGGTGAACCATATGTATGTCCAGAGATGGCTGGAGTTGAAGCAATATTGATTATTACTCGTTTTCTTTTTTTCATCATTAGTTTCAATATTTCCTTTGTTACTCGAAAAGTGCCGATTAAATCAACTTGTAGAATATTCATTAATTCCGTTTCGGAAATACCATGTATTTTCTTAAACCAAATTTTCTTTTCAAATGCAAAACCTGCATTGTTTATGAGGATATCTACACTGTCAAATTTTTTTGAAACATTTCCGATGAATTTCATTACACTCTTTCTATTGGAAACATCCAATTCAAATCCGTGACAATTTTTGTTCATTAAATTACAGGCTTTTGTCAATTTAGATTTTTTTCTAGAAGTAATTATGGCGGTTGCTCCATTTTTTGTCAGTTCCTTTGCAATCTCAAACCCAAGTCCCCCCGCGGCACCAGTGACAATACCTATTTTTCCATCAAGATACAACAATTCTAGATTTGTTGTTGGATATTTTAAACATTATTTGTAAGGCAGACTCTCGCAACAACCTTTTAATTTAATACTGTCCGTAGATGCATCCAGTTGTCTTCTTTTTCAAAGGCGGGACATCTTGTTTCACTACTGAATAAGGGTGATTTTAAAATATTAAAAGTATTTGCTTCCTCTTTAAAAAATCGTCAATTTTTGAATCTTTCTACTCTGAGTCAATATTCCGATTTGAATCAAAGTTTGATTAAACATCATCTAGAGCGACTTGTTAAATTTGGATTGATAGGTAAGAGTACTTTGGGATATACATTGTTGGTAACAGGACTTGATATTTACGTATTAAAAATTCTCGCAAATAGGAACATAATTACTGCTATTGGACCACAAATTGGTATCGGTAAAGAGGCTGAAGTTTATTTAGCTCATGATTCGTTAGAACAAGACAAAATCTTAAAAATGTTCAGACTTGGAAGATCGAGTTTCAAACAAATAAAGAGGAAGCGCGATATAAATGCAGGAGTTGGTAATTGGTTATTATTAAATATTGAAACAGCGAAAAAAGAATTCGATATACTAAGTTATCTTAGAGATTTTAGTAGTTCGTTTCCAAAACCTCTATACCGATCCTTTCACTGTATTGTCATGGAGCCAATTTATGGTAGCAGGCTATCAGAAATTGAGAATATTGATAATCCACAATTAGTTTTGGAAAGAATAATAGACAGCATGAGAACTGCATATCAAAAAGGATACGTTAATGGTGATCTTAACGAATACAACGTTCTTATAGACAATGACAATATTTTTATTCTTGATTGGCCTCAGGCTATTAAAGTTGATACTGTCAATGCAAACATAGTACTTGCAAGGGATGTGAAAAATATCCTTAAATTCTTTTCAAAGAGATTTGAAATTGATAGAGACATTCAGAATACAATCAACACGATAAAAGGACTAGTCTAATTTATTGAGATTTATTACATCTTGAATAACTTTGATTTGTCCGTTTTCTCCCATGAAAAATCAGGATCGTTTCTGCCAAAATGACCATACGCTGCAGTTTTCTTATATATTGGTCTTTTCAATTTTAACATCTCTATTATTCCTAGAGGCGTAGTATCAAAAATCTCTCTAACTTGACTTTCAATTTTTTGTTCATTAATTTTTCCAGTGTTAAAGGTATCTACCATAATGGAAACAGGTTCAGCGACTCCTATTGCATACGCCAATTGTACTTCGCATTTTGAAGCCAGTCCTGATGAAACAATATTTTTCGCTATATATCTTGCCATATAGCAAGCAGATCTATCTACCTTTGAAGGATCCTTTCCTGAAAATGCTCCTCCTCCATGTCTGCCCATACCTCCATAAGTGTCAGCTATAATCTTTCGGCCAGTCAAGCCGGTATCGCCCACAGGACCACCTATAACAAATCTTCCTGTCGGATTTACAAGAAACTTAGTAGAATTATTGATTAGATCGTCACAAATTGGTTTTATTACCTTTGAAATAATCTCTTCTCTAACCTGAGATATTGATACATCTTCCGTATGCTGAGTCGAAACAACAACTGTGTCAATTTTCTTTGGAACCGCATCTTCATAAACAACAGATACCTGCGATTTTCCGTCTGGTCCTATCCAATCTAAAGTTCCTTCCTTTCTTACCGCTGCTAATCTCATAGTCAATTTGTGGGCCAAAGTTATGGGTAATGGCATAAGTTCGGGGGTTTCGCTTGTTGCGTATCCAAACATTAATCCTTGATCTCCTGCTCCCTGAACTCCATCCTCATTTTTAGAAACACCCATTGAAATGTCTGGGCTTTGTTCATGAATTGAAGTTAGAACAGAACAGCTGTTTCCGTCAAATCCATGTTTTAGTCCATTGTACCCGATATTTCTTACAGTTCTTCTAACGACGTCCTGAGCATCAAATTTTGCTGTGGACGTCACTTCGCCAGCTACAATCACTATTCCGGTAGTAGTCATGGCTTCCACCGCAACCCTGGAATCCGGATCCTGGGAAATTATTTCATCAAGTATTGAATCAGAAACTTGATCGCAAATCTTGTCAGGATGTCCTTCAGTTACACTTTCTGAAGTGAAAAGATAGCGCCTAGCCATTTTCGTTTACGTCAAATCCCAAAAAAGTCTCTCTTTTTAGAGATCCTTTTCTATTTTGATAAATAACACATTGTTTCCTCGAATTACTACTTTCCCATAATTTGCAACAGGATTTGCACCATTAAATTCTTCGGCATCAAGTAGTATTAAATTCATGTATGAATCCACATTGTTCATTCTACCCCTATACTCCAACTCATTTTTAAGTCTGACAGATACTTTCATATTTAATGAGCGTTGCAAGATTGTTAACGGTCTTTTTGGTTGCTGTGGAGATGATGACATATTAGTTTATCACTTGTGGTTTCAAAAAATAAGATCGACAATAAAAAGTTTCTCCCAAGGTCGCTGACATTGTATATAAATAATTGTAGAGTTTAATTTTATGAGTTTAATCACAACGGGATCGCCTTCAATTGATAAAGTACTTGGGGGTGGAATCAGAACAGGTTTAATTACTAATATCTTGTCTGATTCGAGAGAAGCCAGATTCAGTTTATGTTATTCGCTGTGTGTAAATGCGGCCAGACTCAACAGCACGTCAACTGTCATATTTGGTGATACCCAAGGAATTTTTAGACCAGAGAAAATTCTTTCATATCTACGAAACGAGCAAGATTCCAATTCCATACTTCACCAAATAAGAAGATTGAGAATATTATCCACCAATGTCCAAATGATTCTTGTAAATTATGCGTTGCAATTGCACCCTGTCCTAATAATTATTGATAATTTTACCTATTTATTTTTAAATGAAAAGAAAAAAAAATTATCAATACAATTTAGTCTCAGAAAGCACCTACACGATCTTGCTTTGAGCGCAATGAATAATGACGTAGCTGTGGTGATTACTAATACGATCTCTTCGAAGAAGGAAAATAAGGCTACCGAAGACATTTTTGAAAAAAAAGTTATCTCGTTTAATGAATTGCTTAACAAGACAATTTCTAATCTTACTCACGTGGTTTTAGAACTAAAAACAGTAAAGGCTGATGAATCAAGATTTTCTGCAAAATCTTTGAAACCCATTTCAGCTGCAAAGACTTTTTTCATGGTCAGACCCGACGGGCTTTATGACTGTTAATTTTTTCTAGTATCAAATTGATTTTTCTCAGGGACTTCTTGTAATGCGAATAAAGATCCTCATGTAATCTATAAGCGATAAATAGAATAATCAAACATAATAAGAATTATAATGCGATTTTCAAAAATTATATTAATAGGAGATACTTTGTGTAAATTGTCATCAGGCAATTTCTTCTTTACAATTTATTTACAAGAGTAGAAACATTTATTAAGATTTTTTTTACGATATATGATAAAAAGATGCTAATGGAGAACTTCCATATCTAGAAATCGATAGGAAGCACGACTCCATTCCATCTTCAAGGAAGATTAAAATCTATGTAAACGATTTTTTATGATTGGCAAGTGGACAAACTAGAAAAATTAATCAAAATGCAAAGAAACCTCACGACTGTTTTAGCTTCAACACGTTATCCAACCAAGAAGGAAGAAAGAATTTCATTTCTCTGCACTGCAATTACACATGAAGCTGTAGAGCTGCAAAGGTTGACAAACTGGAAATGGTGGAAAAGTCCTACCGTTTTTAAGGACGAAGAGGCCAAGGAGGAACTAATCGATATTTGGCATTTTGTACTTCAAGCAACTATTGAATTAAACATGACCGCTGATGACA
>JALYLJ010000064.1 GCA_030774295.1 Thermoproteota archaeon | reverse complement strand
GGGATGTAGATGGGAATAATTCCAAGACTTCACGGTTGTATTGTCACCGAAAATGGGGTAATGACTTTGGCTACACAATTTACATTGAATCGTATATTCTTTGCCAATTCATCAATAAAACAAAAACAACCTTAAAAAGTTATTTTGCCTATTAAAATAGGCCAAGCCTGTATACAGCATTATACTGATCCGTTTATTTCTTGATCCGTTTGTTTCTAGGAGATTAATCGGCGTGCAATGCCATAACATGTTTATGATATTTATGGAGATCTATTTCAGAGCCACATATTTTGCACATAATTTTATCAGATACACTGGCTTCAATTGTCATATCATAAAAATACCGTTAAAGCATATAATAACGTTACTGCCATGAAGAAAGATACTTATTGGACAATAAGTTATCATGTAATAAGCAATTTTTAAATATAAAAGATTAGCATGTTAACTGATTGACTTTGAGAACAGTACTTTCCCGTCTTAGAGCATCACGATTACGTGATAAAACGGAAGATAACAGGATGATGGAAGAATTTAAGAAATGGGCAAAAGAATTTGATGAAAAAACTTTTGACGATTCTTCACCAACTCACTGAACTTTAATAAGATACTTGTTTTCTGAATAACCATAATTGATTGGTGCGTATCCGGTGAAACACAAGCACCAACCAATAGCCCTAACAATGATTTCAAGGTAGGCATATGATTAGGTGTCAAAATTTTATTTAAAACTTGTAATACGAGTGCCTAATTTTGGTAAGTAAACTTAGGTAAGGAAAATTCATATATTTTGTATTACTTAGTTTGATTACTTCCGAAAACATTTTAAGACAAACGGCCGGTGGGATTCTCTTATCAAAATCCGCTTCGTCCCACCGGTTTAACTATTTTATAATTCGGATGACACACAGAACGTAAAATTTATAAATGGAAATTATTATTTTTTTGACCTAATTAGGTGCTTAGTGCCTTGGGAGTCGATATTGACAATACTCTTAGCAACAGGATGATTAGTGTAGTAGACGACGATGCAGATATCATTTTGCTTTTCCATGATGCACTGAAAAGCATCTCAGGAATTACAATATTTACATTTACAGATCCTATTTTGGCACTAGAACATTTTCAAGTAAATGAGTATGCTTACGTACTTGTAATATCAGATTTCAAAATGCCAGGATTGAATGGTATGGAATTCTTAAAAAAGATAAAGGAATACAACCGCTTTGTAAGAACGATATTAATTACTGCATTTCAAATAGACGATAAGGTGTTTCGTGAATATACTAAAAAGAAAATTATAAACGCATCTCTTCAAAAACCTATAGGTATACACGATCTTCTTAAAGAAGTGGATACCCAATTACATTCTTATGAAATGCAAAAGAGGTTTCCTTCTAATGAATAACGTTACTGCCCTCTGTGCAATTGTATCGGTAATATTAATTTCCGGGCCCACCCTTACGATTATATCCAATGGAGTTATTCAAGATACGTTTGGCATAAATGGAACTTGCGGCGAAGGTAATATGACTGAAAGAATAAATCAAACTTTGATTTCAAACCTAAAGGGCCAGGGTTATTTTAAAAATTTAACCACAGACAATCCTCAATTAGCAGAACTTGTCAAAACATGTTAAAGACTGCGCTATAAAATAAATTTGTATAATGTACCAGAGTAGTATCTCTAGTTTGAATCAACAGTTTCCATTCATTGCTAAATTAATTCATATTCTCATATGTATATATAATAAAAAATGCTGTGGCAGATGTTATAACCCTTGATTTCCAGTCTTACAGACTACATTATACATCCATTCTAAAATTCTTAATTCACTATCTAATTGATCGGCTTCAAATATAGTACGAGTCTGCTTTATTTATCTTATCTATAATTTCATTCATTCTAGTTTCTATGATTTCACAAATTTGTACGTCGGGATTTTTCATATTATCTAAAACCCAGTTTATTAATTCAATCCTTTTCTTAAGATCATGTTTGTAAGTAGATTCGTCTTTTTCTAAGTCCATCCATCGTTTAGAATCTTCAATATCTTTTAGTAAAATTTGTTTTACATTCATAGAAGGAATTAGAATTATGAAAATTCATTAGGTAACCACAATCTTCTTGAGTCTAAATCTCATATTCTTTGCTATTATTGTTCCTATGAACATAGATACCATTGTTAATACTATGGTTCCACTGGGCGCCAAGTTTACATAATATGATGCCACTATCCCAAATATGACAGAAAATACAGAAATTGCACATGAAATAAACATTGTCTTCTTAAATCCCTTGCCAAGTAAGAGTGCAGTTATGTTTGGAATAACAATTAATGAAGAAATCAACAAGACACCGACAAGTCTTATTGAGGCTATTATGGTGATACTCGCAAGAACAATAAATAAAGTATTAATCCAGGTAACGTTCAATCCACTAACTTTTGCCTGATTCTCATCAAATACTATAAGTATTAATCTCTTATAGAGAATATATACTATAGGAACAACTATGGCATCCGTAATCAAGATCATAATTACATCCTCATTACTCACAAGGAGAATATTTCCAAATAAAAAACTAAACAAATCTAGCGTAAAACCACCAGATATGCTAATTAGAATAACACCGATTGCAAGACCGGATGTCAAAAGTACTGCTATAGACGAATCTGGAGGTATCTTGGTTGTTTCTCTTAATTTATTCACACCAACGGCAGATAGGATAGCTACGACGTAAGCAGTCCATAATGGATATACGCCAATAAAAAGACCAAGAGATATACCGCCAAATGCCACATGTGCGAGTGCATCACCGAATAAGGAATGTCGTTTAAGCACAAGGAAAAGGCCAACGATAGAACATATTATTGATATTGCTACCGCTGACAGAAGTGCCCTTTGCATAAAGCCATATTGAATAATGTCAAATACCATTGGTGGTCACTTTGTTTCCAACTCATCTTTACCATTAATTTTGTTACCAAAATGCAGATTCATGTGTGATTGCATAGCAAATTCTACATAGGATTTCATTCGTTCTTCATTTCCAAAGAAGTCCTCTGATTGGCCATGAAAGAATAATTTCCTGTCAATGCAGGCAACCTTATTTGCCAATCTTTCAACAGCATTCATGTCATGTGATGACCAGACAATAGTTATGCCCTTGTCTTTGTTCAATTTTGTTAAAAGCTCATAGAACCTTTCTTGAGTTGCAGAATCTATACCTGTGGTCGGTTCGTCTAATATCAGTAACTCGGGTTGTTTCACTAACGCCTTAGCGATTATGGCTCTTTGCTGCTGGCCTTCAGAAAGTTCTCCAATTCTCTTGTCTCGATAGGCGCCTAATTCAACAAAATCAATTGCCATGTCAATATCATCCCTTCTGTTTTTCATTCCAATGACACCCAATGATACAATCTCCTTAACAGTTGCTGGAAATGTTTGTTCTACGTTCTTTTTTTGTGGAACATACCCTATCTTTTGAAGTATTTTCTTGTTTTGTTTAATGTCGGAGCCAAAAAGATTGATTTCACCTTTATAATCGCCGACTATTCCGAGCATACACTGAAATAAAGTTGTCTTACCTGCCCCATTTGGACCAATGATTCCGAGAAAATCTCCCTTGCCTACAGTAAATGAGATATTGTCCAATGTAGGCAACGAATCATAATAATATGATAGACCAGTTACCTTAATTATTGGTTGCATTCTAACCCAACAGCTAAGTTTCTAATGTTTTCATTCATTTTGTCAACATATCCAATTCCAGAATTCTGTTCGTTCCTGGTTATTCCTTCTATTGGACTCAATGGAAGAACTTTACCATTTGGAATTTCTTGCGCAATAACTAAGGCATATCGAGGATCAACAAGTTCTTCGGAATAGATAACACTAAGACCCAACTTTTTTGCAAGATCAATAATTTCGGTCAGCCGGGTTGGTGTTATCTCTGCTTCTGGTGCTGAGCCAGAAATACTGTGTTGGGTAACGCCGTATCTTTTAGCAAAATAAGAAAAAGAATTATGAAATGAAATAAAGTCTCTTTTCTTGCATGATTCCAACTCTGATCTAATTGTCTTATCAAGTCTGTCAAGCTCGATTAAAAAAGATTTTGCATTTTCAAAATAGGTGTCCTTGTGATTAGGATCAATCATCATCAATCCATCTCGAATATTTTCTACCTGTTTCTTTGCAAGTAAAGGATCCAACCACACATGGGGGTCTAGTGTCATATTGCGCATGTCGGTATAGGATGCATTCAATCCCTTGCTGGCATTAATTTTATTTATCACATTTATTTTCTGAATCCAATTCTCAAGTCCCAAGTCGTTGTAAACGAGCACATCTGCTGAATTAAGAGCCTGAATTTGATTTATTGTAGGCTCAAAATCATGAGGTTCAATTCCCACGGGAATCAGAACAGACGACTGCACAGCCCCACCGCCTATTTTCCTTACAAATTCGTCAATAGGAAAGAAGGAGGATATTACTACCAACTTGTCAGATGAATTTGTTCTGAACTGCTGGTCTATCTTTGAGTTTCCTGTTGATGTGTCCGTGCCATTAGGATTTGCTAAAGTGGAATTCGATATATTTTGAGCATTCAAATTATGATAAACCAAGTAAAAAATGAGCAATAATGATAGAACTGGAGCAATTATTGCTAT
>JALYLJ010000063.1 GCA_030774295.1 Thermoproteota archaeon | reverse complement strand
CATCTGAACTCACAGTATCTGACAATGCTACTGACGATACCCCATCATTAGAAAACCTTGTAGAAAATGATACTAAAGCAGCTCAGATACAAGAGTTAGAGAACAGTCCGAATGAAATCAATGGTTTGATTAGAGTGAATCTGAATACTGAACAGAATCAAAGGGTGGAAGAAGGATCATTAGTAAAAATTAATGGAACTTCAATCCATGATTCTGGTAACGAGAAGTTATCTTTCACATGGAAGCAAACGGGAGGAGAACCTGTAGGACCAGAAGACGCTCACATATCCTCACAAACAATTGCCTCTAACATAGCACCACAGATAGGAGGAAATATAACCAACTTGATGTTCGAAGTAACAGTTCCACAGGTTACCACAAACGATGACAAATTAACCTTTGAAATCATTGCGAAAGACGATAAAGGTAACTCGGCTAGTGATAGTGTTGATATATTTGTAGATAGGAACACTGAATTTGTAGGAACCGGTGACGTACAAGATAAGCCAAATATAGTTGAGAATTCCATAAACGAGGAACAAAACAAGAGTGATTTGCCATTAGCCGCAGCAAGAATTAGTGATAAACCAATAGAGATATCAACCTCGTTAGACAAAGGCTTTACTTTTGTTAATATGTGGGGGTTCATTCGGTAAGGGTAATGGAAGATTTGATGGACAGAACGATGTGGATGCCCTTAATGGTCGTGTGTATGTTGCTGACTACGCTAACCATAGGATTCAAGTTTTTGATACCAAAGGCAATTACCTAACAAAGTGGGGAACTTATGGGGAAGAGAATGGTCAAATCCATAAAGCTTCAGCTTTGAGTATTGTACCTTCAGGAAAGATTTACTTGAGTGATCAATTCAACTATCGTATCCAAGAATTTACAGCTAACGGTACTTTTGTTACTACATGGGGAACCAAAGGAGAAGCAGACGGACAATTCCTTCATCCACATGTCCCGGCCGTTGACTCCGAAGGAAACGTTTATGTAAGTGATAGGGATTTAGCAAACGTTCAGAAATTTACAGGTGATGGTAAATTTATTATGAAGTGGTCTGAACAGGGTTCAAATGACGGTCAGTTATCAAAACCAGAAAGCGTCATCATTGATTCAAAGGATAATGTTTATGTGGCTGATTTTGGAAATCATCGGATACAAAAATTCACCAATGATGGCAAGTTCATTTTAAAATGGGGATCTAAGGGCATCGGAGATGGCGAATTTAATGGACCCGCAGGTCTGTCAATTGATAAAAATGATAACATATATGTCACGGACAAGAACAATAATAGGATACAGGTGTTTACTGCTAATGGAACATTTCTGACAAAATTTGGTTCACAGGGTAAGGCGGCTAATCAATTTATTCTACCAGAGGGAATTGGAGTAGATATGAAAACCGGTCTTGTATATGTAGCTGATACTGGCAACTATCGTATACAAGTTTTCAGGCCAGTGGTTTCATCAATTACTGCCGCTTGATTGAAGATACTTTAGTTATGATGATATTTGCTATAAAAAAACTCAAAATCTACATAAAACTCAGGAACAGGAACATAATTAGTCCAATCAAAGCAACAGCAAAGTCAATTCAATAATGATTATTCAATCGGAAAATAAGAAATTATTTCAAGTTTGGAACTATTCTGTATATAGCTCCCGTGCCAGTTTCTCCGGAGCCTGAAACCACATACAAATAGCCGTCAGGCCCAACTTTTAAATCAGTGACAACTCCAAAATTTTCGCCAAACACTATTTTGCTCGAGTCCTCTTTCTTGCTATATACCAAATCTGCAAGATCACCGATTAAATCTAGTGACTCTCTATCGGGTTTGAGATCAAAATGAAAAAGCGTTCCTTTTTTTGCGGAACCCACAAAAATATCATTTGTATACTGCTGACCTAGTTTATCAGAGTCTAGAAATGCAAGTGCAGTTGGAGCCACTGGTTTGTCCCACACAAACTCTGGATTGCTGTATTTTCCTTTACTGCTGAAATCAACAAATTCTACTCCTTTGGTGGAATTGTCAAAAATGCCATCTTTCTCTCTTGTCTGGTTTAATTTCCAAATTCCCTGAACTTTTTCCCATCCACTATTGAAACCTGGCTTAACAAGGTTTATTTCATCTCCGAACTGAGGGCCATTCTCTGTTTCCCATAAATTATCCGTTACTGGATCAAGACCTATTCCAAAACTATTTTTTATTCCATATGCATAGTATAGATTAAGGGGATAATCAACACCAAGTGTTCCATTTCCAACAGGTTTGCCATCTTGAGTTATTCGTAGTATTCCTGCACGACCGTCAGGAAAAGTGCCATTTATGATATTCTGTGCTTTAGTATCATAACCTGTCTTGTTTTGATTAAATTTAGTTGTTTGTAGATCACCGATAGTAACAAAAAGATTTTTCTCCTTATCCATCAAAAGTTTGCCTCCGTTATGACTTGGACCTGGCAATCCAGGTAGACTTGCAATTAATTTGGGAGCTACGAGTTTATTGTTTTTTGCATCAAGTTCATATCTGTATACATAATTGCCACACTTCTTAGAATCAGTAGCTTTATCTTTTCCACACAGGGTATAGTAAAGATAAACGAATGTATTGTCTTTTGAACCGTTATTTCCATTTCCTGATATAGCTAGACCCAGTAATCCACGTTCGTCTCTGGTGGTCACATTTAGATGAATTAAAGGCGCAGTAACGTTGCCATTAATTATTTCATATACATTGCCAGTATTTTTCTCTGTTAGCAAAAGATCATCATTTCCTAAAAAATCAATAGCAGTTGGGAAATCAAGGTTGCGAGCAACTAACTCTACTTTAAGATTGGAATCTGTTACTTTGGGTCCAGCAATTGTCGCATTTTGAGCATGAATTTTGTAGTCTGAGGAACAAATTAACAAAAACACACCAAACAATAAAACTAGCGATAGGGCGGTAATGATCAAATACATATTTTCAGACCCTTATCCCAGTATATCTAGTTTTTGGATATCGGTTATACCAGTTCTAATTGTATGTATGTTTAACCTATCATTCTAATAACAAGGTTTTCGTATTTATTCAATATTAGTGAAGCATAAATCTCAATTCAAATTACGTACCTATCACATATTTCTTCAGAAAAGATAAGGTCTTTTGCCAAGCGTCTGCAGTCTCTTTTGGAGCATAGTTATCTCCGGAAGGATTTGCAAAAGCATGCCCGACCCCATTGTATATGTGTATCTCATTTGTAATTCCACTTTGGTTCAACGAAGTTCTAAATTGATTCACCTCTCCTATTGGGACGGCCTCATCCTTGTCACCAAATATGCCCAATACAGGCCATTTTATCTTTGACAGGGATTGCTTATCCGTCACTAATGGAGTTCCATAATAAAGAATGGTTGCCGCTAGTGGATGTTCCTGGCTATTCAGCGCCAATTGCAAGGATTGACCACCACCAAAACACCAACCCAATGATGTTATTTTTGTGCTGTCTACATTAGGGGCCAAACTCAAATATTTTACTGCTCCCTGAAGATTAGCGATGGAATTATTTTGATTATTCCTTGCTATCTGCACTAGCTCCATTGCACGTTGAGGATTGTCTGCAACTTTTCCATGGTAAAGATCGGCAGCTAATACAACAAATCCCTGTTTTGCCAGCAAATTTGCCATTTCCTTGATATTTTGATTCACACCCCACCATTCATGAATCATGATAACAGCGGGCAGCTTACCTTGACTATCACTTGACGAAATAGGATATACCAAATATCCCTGAGCATCTTCGAAATACTGTACCGTCTTATTCTGTAAGTTGACATTTTTGATGTCCTCGGATAAAGCTAAGTTCGAAACATTTGTTACAGGTTTAGATGATTGTGCTTCGACAAATCCAGTGTAGTTAGGGATGAAAACCATTGAGCCAATCATTATTGATAATGCGACTGAAAAAGAGAATCTGGACATAGTATTGTAAGGCTTTACAATTATTTATGTCTAAGTTGCTCCAGGATGACCTGACTAGTATGAACTATTTTGATATTAAATGGACTCACAGACTAAAATTCTGCCTTCCTTCTCAATAGTTTGAAAGCAATGTTTGGTCCTAACTGTTGTCTGAGGGCTAGCTCTATCCAAAGGAGCGCCAGATTTTCTAACATTCGAGCGTTCGCAAGAGTACCAACATCAACAATATCAAATCCAATATCAGTTGCCAATTCCCCTACGACTCTTTTGGAAGGAATATCATCGCCGCATATGAAGAGATCCGCTCTCTCGGAACCAAATATCAAATTATTTAATGTCTTGGCTCCAATTGTATTAAAGGCCTTTACAACTTTAGCGCCTTTTGCCAAATCTGCAATCCTTTCAGCTACTGAAGTATCCTCCAAAGCAAGTTGCTTTAAGTCCGGGGTTAGAGGGTTAGTAGGATCAATCACTATCTTACCAGACAAGTTCCCTGATCTACGTATTGTTTCCTCAACAGAAGTCCAGGGTATAGCAAAAAGAATGACATCTCCAAATGCTACAGCTTCATTGATATCTCCGAATCTTAAGCTTTTATCCATCTGAGCAAGTCTTTGAACATTCTGAGATTGAAGATTGCGGACTCCAAACATGACTTCATGCTTTCTCTGTCTCCAACTTTTCCCGAGTGTTCCACCTATATCCCCGGCCCCAATGATTCCTATTTTCATGATTCATTATAACGTGACTGATATTTTAAAAGATATGATCTTAATTGGTTATATCATAACAGCAAACTTTCTATTGAACGAAAGTATATTGAAAATTGATAATAACATTGGATATGTCAGTAACTTGTTCAAGCTGCGGCAAAAAGCTGCAGGATTATCCCACATATTGTTATATGTGTGACGACTATTTTTGTTCCGAACAATGCCACATGAACAAGCATAATAAACAATGGCAAAAATTTTAATTCTAGAGAGAACTATGAGCGTAATATCGCAATCTTAGATTTGAAAAGAAGTTTGTAATGAATGAGTTTGTAATGAATGAGACATTATGGTTCCGTAAGTGGGAACTCTCATCAGTTGCAATAGACAGATATTCAATAACTAAAATTATTATCAATAAGCCATATTTCTGTTACCTTGATTCATTCTGACCAATTCGCAATATTTCTGGAGGTCATACTATGAGATACCAAATTATTAGCTAAACTTCTCTATATGACTGAATTCACAGTAACCGGATTATTTGACTATAGCTTCTGTATAGGTATGAAGTCATTTAAGCTAATTTTTTGCATAATATTATAATTACTATCAAATAGTAAGGAGGTACTGATATTTCAAATATTATTGTAATTATTATATATTACAATGATATCAAATTAGAGGTAAAGATACTAGAACTAGTATTTGCAGATGTGTATGTGTGGGATACTGTTCTAGCATAGCGAAATTTTGCTTAAAATCCTGGGAGCAGCGTTGGAATATGGGACCCTATAAGGAAATTTCATATAGTGGAGATGATTCATAATTATAAATGGCAGAGAACCTCGGTTCATTTTCTTTTGATGTTACAAAGAGGATTCTATGCACATTATTCAATGACGGTTCACTAAAAAAGACCACCTTAGCCACAAAAACTCGATTAAATTATAACGTATGCTTGAGATACATCCAGATGCTGAAACTTCTCGGATGGATAAACGTAAGTTCTGAGATTTCGATAACTGAAACAGGAAGGAATGTTATGAAAAGGCTATTGAATCAACCATCTTCTGATATTCAGAATAATTCATCATATGATATGAGTTCACACTCTTCTACGTTAGAATCGGATAATAAATTAGAATTTCTAAGTAAACTAAGGTAAGCCAGTTCTTATATTATGTAGAAGTAAGAATTGATTACTTCCTAAACAGTTTGAGACACTGACTGGTGGGATGCTACGCAAAGTCCAAATCCCATCGGTTTAAATTATTTAATAACTTTGACTAAATTCAATTATTTCACTTAATTTACTAAATCAATATAACAAGGACTTTTGGCTATCTCATCGTGTTTTTGAACTTGCTTGCATTTCTTTTCTGTTTCAAAACAATGATGGCTGCCACCTACTTGGTCATAACAAAAACTTTTACTAGCATTCACAAAAAGACTATTAGGCACTGTTAAAGAT
>JALYLJ010000062.1 GCA_030774295.1 Thermoproteota archaeon | reverse complement strand
ATATGGGCCTATGGCAGGTTTAGTATTCTGACTCTTGGTATCTGTTGAATTCGAATCTAATACATGGTTATTCATGACTTTCATGTTCATTCCTTTGTGCCATGAATTATTCATCTCGGATACGGATGCTTGAAACGCCTTAGTATAGTAATCAAAGACCTTATTCAGGTCTATCGAAATCGCGAGTGCATGCATTGTCGAATTTTCAAGTTGTGATTTATCGATTCTTGTTGAAATAACTTCAGCAATGATATCATTAATTACATTCGTCCTCTCCTTTACACTAAATCCCATGTAAGGTTAAATCTTATTTTTGCGTCTTAGGTAAGCAACAATTACAGCAATTACTGCTAAGGCAGGTAACAAGTAATATGCTATCAGTTCATTTGTGGGAATTGCTTGGTTTGCATCGGTAGCTGATATGTCAAAATCAATTGAAAGGGGATTTTCAGAATACATGGGATCTCCATTTATCCTGATTAAGGGTAACTAGATAGTCTCCAGTTTTCTTAAAAGTATACGGGAAGCTAATGTCGCTGAACTCATAAAATTTGAAAGGAATATTTTGAACTACTGAATTATTAATTTTATTCTTAATAATGAGCGACGCAAAGATGTTGTTTACATTTTGATTATCCTTGTCTAGGATACTAAAATTTAGTATTGTCGAGTTGTCTCCAGCAAAAGGTAGAGGAGGATATGGGGCAAAAACTATTTGATAGTCTCCTATCTTCTTGGTTGTTCCAAAAAAATGACCCGATACCAGGTGTGAATTTTCACGGCTATTGTATCCCGTTGAAAACAAGAAAAGAAATAAAATCAAAAGTGCTATGTGTTTTGAATAGAAAATCCATTGAATAGAAGTGAGCATTGTTGCAATCGATTGTATTACGCTATTAGGAACCTTCTATCAATCCCTTTTTAAATCGCAATATGGTGAATAAGTAACCTGCCAGTACGACCCCTGCAATTCCTATCCCAAGTGTCGTCAAAAGTATCAAATATGAAATACCTGAATCTCTGTGTAAGCTGCCAATGGACTCTTGAATATCAGTCATTTCTTTTCTTGACATATTCAAGTCGTCTTTGCCCTTTTGAATGTCGTTTGATAACTTGCTAATTGCATCCTGAACTTGTTCATTCTGATTATTCGAACTAGTTGTGTCAATTGAACTATCAGGGAAGGAAAATATGGATTTTGATTCTACGTCTTCAACCTTAAATTCACCGTCAACTTTTTGTCCCTTTACATCTCCCTGTGCTACTAAAATATATGGTCCAACCCTAGTTGGCAAAATCTTAGACTCATATCCACCATCGGTGGTTGGTGAGGGTTGGAAGTCTAATGGTTTTGATATGGTGCCGTATTTCACTGATATTGTAAGATTGGCTAGCGCGTTCAGAACAGGTGATTGTTCGCCACTACTTCCCTTATTTACCTGTACTGTTATACTATTGAGATCGGACACAAGTGGCGGTTCAGATAGCCATCCAATCTCAATGGTGGTATTTCCAAAGGTTTTACTAGTATGTGCAAACGAAACATGGGTATAACTTGTAAAAAATACAAAAGCCAGAATAAGAAAACCTGCAACTAAAATAGCTCCTCTAATTTCCATGTATGCAGATTAAATCCTCATACTCGATATATCCTTTGTCCTCTTCTTTCGATTCGTGTACTAGAAAAAAAGGAATGATAAAATAATCAAATCGGTATGATTACAATAGGCGCATCTTGATTTCTAAATTATCTTTAAATTCTTTTCTTTCATCTTCTTGCAAAAATTTTCCTATAGTGTTGACAATTATTTTTGTAACTTTTTTCGGTTTTAGTGCTATCCACACATCTTTCGGACATGCCTTCGTTGTCAACAGTAATCCTTCGCAATCACAGTCTGTTCCCACATCGCCACATCAAGTTAATGTCTTCTTCAGTGAACCTGTGGATTTGCATTACAGTCATTTAAAGGTATTAGATTCTAGTGGAAAGCAGGTTGATAAGGGAGATGTACGCTTCTTGCAACAAAACGACGAATCTGCATTAACAATATCTATCCCGTCATTGAAAGATGGAATTTATACAGTATCCACCAATGTTCTATCTCAGACCGATGGTCATGTAACTGAAAATGCCTTTGTTTTTGCTATTGGACAGCAAGCGCTTCCTGCGAATGTATCTAAAATCTCTCAATCTTCCCGTCTTTATCTTCCAGAAGCAATAGCGAGATTTCCTGCCTTATTGGCTCAGGTAATGATAGTTGGTGCAGCGTTCTTCACTCTTTGGATGTGGACCCCATTGTCGAAAATTGATTCACTAGCAGAATCCACCTCTCAACTTAGGAACAAAGCCAGCAAGAGCCTTGTTGTTTACTACGTAATGGCCTCAGTAATATTAGTATCTTCAAATTTTGCTATTCTGTACTTTCAGGCAATTGCAATCAATGGAAGTATAATAGATGTTCTTGGAACCAGATTTGGGACTGTATTGATAGAACGTTCAGTAATATCATTTATAATTCTTGGTCTCTCATTGTTTGAATTTGGACGGTTTAGAAAAAAAGGATACCATACATTATCTAAATTCGAAAATGTGGGATTTCTATTAATAGGAATATTATTATTAATTACTACAAGCCTGATTGGGCATGGTGCATCAAATAAAGAGCTCGTTCCAATATTGATGGATTTTGTCCATAATATAACTGCATCCATATGGATTGGAGGCACTTTTTATCTTGCCTTTATATTGATTCCCATTGTAAAACAATCAAGTATAAATTGGTATCACAAATTAGCAACACTTTCTTTGTGGATTCCTAGATATTCTATTTTGATAGTAACATTACTGGGTGTTATTATTATCACAGGCCCATTTTTACTATATATACTTGAAGACAATTTAAGTTTAGTTATTGGTTCGTTATATGGTACCTTTTTGATTTTAAAACTTTTATTTGCCGGATTAATGGTTATGTTAGGCGGATATAGTAGTTTTTTCATCCACAAAAAAGTCACCAGTTTGCTCAATGTTCGACAAGTTATAGGTGTTAACTCGAGTAACTCCAATTTAGAAGAGCAACCAGAAAACGAAAGAAAAGCAAGATCAATAGTCATTAAATTTAGGAAGGCTCTGGTGATTGAATCCATTTTTGGAATAGCCTTGCTTATTAGCGTGGGTTTACTCGTAAATACTGGTGTTCCCGCTAGTGAAGCTCAGAATCAGCTTCAAGCAACCACAAATACCACAGCAACCCAGAATGAAAATTACCTAAATTCCAGGCTACTCGATAATAACACCAAAGTTAGTTTGTCCATTACTCCTTTTGAAGTTGGCAATAACAATTTCAAAGTGTCATTTTCGGATATAGATGGTCAACCCATTGATGTACAGTCAGGCGAAATAAAATACAGTCAAATCGAAAAGTCAATAGGTCCTATTACCGCTACTCTAGAAAAGCAATCACTAGGTACGTTCTCTGTTAATGCTTCGTTTGGTATTCCTGGAACTTGGGATCTTGAGGTCCAGGCAATTCCAGCCAAAGAAAATATGTCTGGTATAGTGGCCTCGTTCAACAATTTGATAGTAAAACCAAATCTTGATCAGATGAGTTTCAATGTGACAGAATACCCTATATCAAACAATACAATCCAACCTTTATATCCAGTTTACGATAAGAGTAGAAATTACGTATGGTTTGGGGATACCTCTATTGGAAGCGGACGTATATTTGCATTTGATATTAACGGGCATAATTACATTGAACACAAGATTAATGGTACAAACATTGTGACCCTGGTGACTTTGGACTCGAAGAATAATTTGTGGTATTTAGATCCTCTTACAAAAGTCATAGGCAACTACGATCCCACTAATAATATTAGCAGAATTTATCCATTTCCTGGATATGTGACCCCATCAGGTATCACAATAGATTCAGATGACAACATTTGGTTCACGTCACCCTTGTCCGGTGAGGTCATGCGTTTTGACACTAAAACTGGCAACGTTACGCTAAATTTACCCCTGAAGGACAAGGATGCACGTCCATTTGCAATTATGGCAGATCCTGTTAGCAATTTGATTTGGTTTACTGATGAGGCAGGAAAGTTAGCAAAAATTGACCCAGCTAATAATTACACGATAACAGAATATTCTCCGAGTGGTAACAGAACGTTGTTGAGCCCTACTGCATTGATGATTGATAAAACCACTGGAGAAATATATATTTCACAGCACGATGGCCACAGGATAACAGTTTTTGATCCGTTGTCTAGAACGTTTACTGACCTTCCAGTAATTAATGAAGCAGGATTGCCATTTGGGATGGCTTTTGACAACTATGGGAACTTATGGGTGGCAGAACATACAATAAATAAAATCGCTGTAATAGACACTCAAAAATCAAAGGTTAGAGAGATAGAAGTTAAAAATTCTTCGCCTTTTATTCAATGGCTTACCTCTGACTCGGACGGGAACATATGGTTTGCCGAACAAAGAGGAAATGGTATTGGACTGATAGAGCCAAGTTCAGGACCATTGGCTCAGCAACAGGCACAAGAATCAGGCAATACTTCCACAGCCAACATAGGATCACGTGCTGCGTTTGGAATTAACTACCAAAATTTTGTAGCACCTGCTATCCTTATTGGGATTATATTTAGTGCTTTTATGTTTGCTAGAAACACAACACAACTTAAATCAAATATTGCCAAAATATCCGATAGATAGTGAAGCTAGAAGCATCCTATTCCATCCCACTACAATGTCACATAAGGATCGGTCAGAGTATTTCTTCTTTTTAACCTACTTATATTTTCGTGTATTCATGATTGTATGTGGGGACTCACAATATATCTGATGTATTTTGTCGATTACCTAAGAGGAAGAAAAAATAAAATATTTTGCAGAGCATGTGGACTTAAATTAAAGAGCGAAAATGATTTAGATATTCACATTAGAAACAATCACAGATATGATATATGAACCAAAATCTAGACTAACTTGCATTACCGGCTGTAATTTTTTGTGGTAATGTATGATCCACCCAAATCAATGAATGAATATCCTGTAATTTGCGAAGTGGCGCTTTTATCACGCCGACGAGAATACGGAATCTGCTGGCAAGAATCAAGGGTTGTTATGCAGAATTTAAAACAAATTGGCTCAATTCCTGATACAATAGAAAAACCAATTTTATTATTTGGCTCAGGAGATGTTCTGAAATATGGCGATATAGAGTGAGTATCTGTCAGTGCCTCCTAGATTGGACAATGATTCTGAATCCAGTCATTTAGTTTCATATTCTGCATGTGGAAATCTCGCAAAAAGACCGTTATAACCGTTAGTGGTGTACCAATCAATTTAAATTTGGCAATAGTGATATTGATAAAGTGCAATCGCAGAGAAGATATAATCTATTAGATAATAAACTCAAATTTTTTGCGATTACTACAATCATAGTTTGTTCTCTCATCATACCCGTAACGATTCCTCATTTTTCACATCAATTCATGATTTATCATATTATTATCCACATTGCCAGTTTGAATATTTCGGTTTTTCTTGGATTAGTGTCCATTTTCGCTTATCTGAAAAACAGCAACATTAGAATGTTCTTTATGGCGTTGGGATTTGTAACCCTTGCGATTGTAGAAGGAATTATGCTACTATCCTCTACAGGTAACATTGACAATGTAATTTTACCATGGGTAAATATTGAGTTACCACACATAGTACTACTTGTAATGCTAACTTTATTTGGGCTGGGATTGCTTAAGGCAGCAAATTGAGCGATAAGATGGATTCTATTTATATTAATTCTTCTACGGAGGATTTTTTTGATACATTGCCCGAACTGCAGCAAAAGCTATTGTTATTTATTGGTGAAAATCCTGGAATAAGATATAGGGAATTATTGAGATTAATTAACTCATCAAATGGAGTTCTATCCTATCATATCAACAAATTGGAAAAGATGGAACTTGTAAATGTGGATAGGAAATCGAGAATCACAAGATTCTTTCCACGAAATATTTCAAATGAAATTATGGTACTCTTGGGAATTTTGAGAAATCAAACCTCATATGAAATTATGAAACTTCTCTATGAAAGTGGTCCAGTTTCCCAATCAGAAATAGTAAAATACACTAGGAAATCTGCATCTACAATATCGTGGTATATCAAAAAACTGCTGAGGGATAATATCATTTACATAAAAAATAAGCAGGGTACCTATGATGGTAACAATGATATATCTTACAAAATGCAACTGACAGGTAAGAGAGTAAATTCTTATGACTTGTCAAACAGAAACTTGGTAAGCGATGTGATGAACAAGGCCAATAAATATATTGAACGTACTATAGATAATTATTCAAGCGTAATTGACTCCTTATAAACTGTGTATGATTTACTTATCCTTGTCAGGCAGATCCAACAAAGTAGAATCGATACTTACATACCTTTATTTGATGGTAAACATACATAAATGTTAAAAATTACATTTCAATCATGGATCCTTTAAATGAGAAACCTGAAAAGATAGCATTTATTGCGTACAATATAGGAATTTACGAATCAATACAGAAATTTGCTTCTCTGATTTTGGCTGGCAAAATTGATAGGAGTCTTGACACGAACAAGATAGCTCAGTTACTGTCTGAAACTGTAACTTTTTATGACGCCGACATGATTTCCCAATTGATTAACATACTCATTGGAAGCAATTCAAAATCACCCATAGGTAGGGTGGATACCGATGAGGTGAACTATGTAATTGATCAACTTAAGGCCTGCGGGATCTCTTTACCATGAATTAGTTTAGGTATATCTTGTCTGTTGTTTTCTAATAGTTATCTTTTAGAAAGAGACTAAAATGTCTTAATAAAGTAGGGAATTCTAACAATATATGTGTGTATTAATTCAGCGGCTAATTGACACAAGGTACTTCTTCCTATCCGTATCATGATTTATTAAATGATCTTTAGATTAATCATAATTGTAGCTTAGTGGCTCTTTAATATCAATCTCTCTCACCATCATTCATGGAATATATAGGAATAATTGAAATGATGGGATGGTATGTGGTTGGATTTTCAGTGACACTGGGATCTCTACATTTGATATCAAGACTGAACACTGTAAGGAAAAGAGGAAAGAAAACGGTTTACTTAAAACCTTCGTTCGATATCCACACAAAGAACGCCTTGAGATAGCTTTTATCCAATTTCATTGATGTAACATGGATGCATCGAAACGTTTGCTTACTTTATGCACTAGGGAAAATGGTAAAATTACGAGATATCCAGAAAGGTTGAGAATATTGGATAATGGTGTGGAACATTACTTTGTAGAAGTCACTTGTGAGGATGGGATTCAATACGGTTTGCAGGCTTATGGGGAAGAAGCAATAGCATTATACAAGGAAACAATAAAGACTCTTCGACAATAATTTGATGAAATGATGAATGGTAAACTTTCAAACTTTTTATTTCTGCATATTTTCATCGCTTTCCTTTACTAGATCCAGAGAAACGGAATTTATGCAATAACGCTTGTTGGTTGGAAGAGGGCCATCATCAAAAACATGTCCTAGATGCGCTCCACATTTTCTACAAGTTATCTCGACTCTAGTCATTCCATAACTATTGTCTGAATGATATTCTATGTTGCCTTGATTGATGGGTGCATAGAAACTTGGCCAACCTGTACCTGATTCAAATTTTGTATCGGATTTGAAAAGCTCATTCCCACAACACACACATTGGTAAATTCCTTTATCCTTAGAATAATAATACTTGCCTGAAAACGGTATTTCAGTTGCTTTATTTCGACATACTTCGTATTGCTCAGCTGACAATCGGGCTTTCCAATCCTTATCAGTCATCTCCTGTTTTTTCTTTACTTTTTCAACCATGTTCTTAATAGCATTATTTAGGTATAAAAAATAATTGTCGAAGTTCTGTGTTCTCACTCACATGCGCTGGTATTGATATTGTATCAGCCTATTAATCCTTAACATTTTCATGAAGTTGCCATTCCTGCAATTATAAGATTGAAAAGCATTGTGACATTTTATATCAGGGTTAGAGATCAACATTTTAAGGGCTGGTAGTTCAGGGGTACGAATGTTTGCTTCGCAAGCAAAAGGTCGTGGGTTCAAATCCCACCCAGTCCATTAACTATGTGGGTGCATATGCGTGAAAATGATATACTAGAATTGTTAGAGTTCTAAAAAAACTATTTTAGAAAGTCTATAAAAGAACATTTGCTGAGTGATTGACTCTATGTACTATTTTTTCAATATTCATTTCATTAATAAAGTTCATTATTTCCTAGACTTCGTTTCCAAATTCAGGATAGACATCAACCGCTAACGATAATAGATGATCTTTACCCTGGTATGAAAACTGAATTTGAAGCTGCAGTTAATGACCAAATTACAGATTAAATTAATCTAAAAAAATTATGAAATTTTGACCATTGATTAAATAATTTGTTATTTTGATTTCTATTGGACATTATAGAGTTGGGACTAAAATGGCCAATACTAATACAATTACACTTTTTAAACCAAAAAACAGTTCTTCACTAAAATAACATACTTTTGCTTACGCGTAAAGCTCAAATAGTATCTTTACATTATGAGGATGCCTGCTTTTCATACAAACTACTTTGAGAAAGTATAATGTATCTGAGTTCCATGATGCGATATACTAATATTTGACAAATTATTTAAAAATCTATGAGTGTAACATACAATTTTTCAAATAAAGTTGTATTCATCACTGGAGGAACAGGATCTTTTGGAAGAACATTAGTAAAAAGATTTCTAGATTCTGGTGCCAAAACTATTGCTTCTTTTCGTAACGAAACCGAAGCGGCCAAATTAAAGAGTGCCAATCCTCAAGTAGAAATAATCAAATTAGACATTTCGAGTGAAAAAGAGATACTTAAAATGGTACCAATACTAATCGGAAGATTTGCAAAAATAGACATATTGGTTAACACAGTAGGTGGTTACTTGGGCGGCAAGAATATCACTCAATTAGGAGAAGACGAGTGGGAAGCAATGATGAATCTGAACTTAAAGTCTGCATTTTTAATAAGCAAACATGTGATTCCAGTCATGAAATCTGGAAATGGTGGAAAAATTATTCATGTATCTTCCAGGACCGGATTGAAATCAGATGGATATGATTCTGCATATGCCGCATCAAAGGCAGCACTAATAAGATTTGTAGAATCAATCTCCCAAGAGTTTAGAGAAGACAAAATTAACATAAACTGCATTTTGCCAACAACAATTGACACTGAAGCGAACAGAAGGGCGATGCCAAATGCTGACTTTAGTAAGTGGCTATCTCCAGAAGATTTAGCGAATGTCGTATTATTTCTTTGTTCTTCGGATTCTAAAGTGATAAATGGAGCTGCTATCCCGACATACGGATTGTCTTGACGCGGTCCATCATCAAAATTTATGGAGTAACAATTATGGCCAAATGGAAGATGTTTGTTAATGATGGGGCGGCAAAACCAAAGGTTAATTTGCATCAATCTAACCCAGTTGACAACTAATCATCATTTATGTGGTACTACAATAAGCTGTGGATTGTTCATTAAAAGTAGTATTCATTTACCTGATATCCTTGCCAGAATTACCAATAAACTCTTCTAGGTTCATAACTAATCCATAGTAATTGCGAATATTATCAAGCGTCGAATTGTAATGGTTTAGGTTATTAGAAGCAGTTGCATCAGAAATTAGTACTACATCGTACCCATGGTTGAATGCATCTCTTAGAGAGGATTCCACGCAAATAGATGTATCTATCCCGGCAAAAATTATTGAATCAATTCCTAAACTTCTTAACCAGACTTCGACTTCCGTGTCCTGAAATACCGAATCCCTCCTCTTTATAACCACATGATCATCGAAATTAGGCTTTAAGTCTTCAACGATTTCAGCATCCCAACTTCCTCTGATGCAAATTGGTCTTCTTTTTATCCTTTCCTCCCTTGATTTTGGTAATATCCTGTGCGACCTAGTCAATAGGTCAATTCCAGACTCCTCTCTAACCGCCTGTGAATAAAAGATAGGTATCTTGACTTTCCTACAAAAAGCAATAAGTCGTTTAAGGGAGGGGACTACGTCACTGTATTTGGAAACATTTAACCCCATTAAATCATACGAACCTCCCTTACTTACAAATCCGTTTTGCATATCGATGACCAGTAAGGCCGGATTGATCTCGTGATTTTTAATTTTCACAACTAAAAATTAACTAGGGGATTATAATATTATTCGATCAATTTCCGGCGCGGATTTAACACTAAAATTCCTATTATGACCTAAAAATTTCAATTTGATAATATGCCATTATCAGAAGCTTGATTAATTGTTTATCTGCAATTTGACTGAGGATTCTGTAAGTTCAAAGGAGCTATCCAAATTAAGTGTACTTTTTAGGGTAGATTTCAAATAACCATGTAAAAATTGGGATCCCTTCTGTCCGAGTCGATGTCTTATGACTATAATTTTTTTATCATTTTGATTCGTTTCATCGTAAGTGCCTAAAAACCCATAACGACAAATTATTTTCTCTATATACTCTACGATGGTTTCAAAAGTTAATGTCTTTTTCCAGAAAAGAATTGTATCACGTGGAATGACTTCCCCAATTGCTACTCCCAGACCATAAATATCTTCATCTGGATAGGAATCAAACAGTGATTTCAACCATTCTCTATTTATTACTACCAAATCAATTTTAGAAAGAAATCGAGTAAACTCTGAGTACCGCTTAAGAATCATGTTTACCAGGGCGTTTACCGAAACTCCCATCCTTTCAGACTCTTCATCTAATACTTTTGCTAACTCTGTATCGACACGGAATGACCTCGTAGTTGATGTAGGCACATTATACATATGTGTCTCAAAAATAAATGTGTTGTCCTGCAACCATCTGTGGTACATCGCAATACATGCCATTAGTATAATCACTTTGTATACTTAGTTTTTAATAGTAAATGGAACTGAGTTCGTTTTATGAATTTTGCAAATGGACCAAAAGCGACAAGTACAGTACAGGAAGAACACAATGAGGAATGCAAGAACTGCAAAGGGGAAATCGTAGTGTTCGACCACGGGACTGGAGAAAAAATTTGTAGCGGTTGTGGAGTTGTTCTTTCAATCGAAAGGGAATACATTGATCCAATGTTAGATATGAATACGAACCTGAGTAGCATGAATCTAGGTACTCCGTCATCGTTGGCTCATCATGACAGAAATCTTTCTACCTTGATTTCATACTCTAACGTAGACGCGGATGGAGTAGCAATAAGGGTTGAACAGCGTTCAGCTATACAGCGCATGAGGCGTTGGAACAAGATCTCAAACAACAATAGGAGCTACCATAGAAACCTAAAGAACGCTTTTGCTGTTCTTATAAGGATAAAAGATAAGCTTTCATTGAGTGACACTATAGTCGAAAAATCGGCATACTATTACAGGAAGATCTTGGATCTGAACCTAATAAAAGGAAGATCGATAAAGGGTTTTGTGGTAGCATGTGTATACGCATCATGCAGAGAGATGAATGTCCCAAGAACCATTGAAGAAATAGCTGAAATATCTGATGCAGACAAGATTTTCGCAGGCAAGTGTTACCGATTATTAGTAAGAAAACTAAAGGTTCGACTGCCGTCAATCGATTCAACATCACATTTGGCTAGAATTGCCAACAATGCAAACATTAGCGAGAAGACGCTAAGACACGGGATACAAATGATGTCACAGATAAAAGATGATCCTATTTCCTTTGGGAAGGATCCGTGTGCAATTGCTGTTGCAGTGCTTTACGGAGCATGTTTAGAGAAAGGTGAGAAGACAAGTCAATCTAGAATATCGTTAGCTGGAAACGTAAGTGTAGTTACATTAAGGAAGAGATTCTTGGACATCAAGAAAATCTTTCCACAAATTCCGAATGGACCTAATGACAAGTAAGACAAATAATGATTGATTAATGTTACGTGTTAGGAACACTGAGAACGCTATTTCGCTGGCTGTATTTGCATTCGTTAATAATCAACCTTAAGATGAACGCTATTTTCTAGCATTATCAGGAGTGTTCAAAAATTATGTATTCATTAACGCATCGTACTGTTTTTCTACTATGATGACATTAAAGTAATATTATAGACAAAATAAGACAACTTACGAATGGCAAAGAAAGAAAAGAAACGCTTGAGCATCATGATTATTGAAGACGAGCAGGATATCCTGTTGCTGTACAAGGATTATCTATTGAGCAGAGGGCATAACGTGATGGCTACATCAACGACTGCAAATGAAATCCTATCTGACTATGATAGAATCAGGCCTGATGTAGCAATAATAGACTACAAGTTACCTAATGATAATAATGGATTAGACGCCGCTTTACAGATACTAAATAAATATCCATCGGCAGCTATTTTGATAGTTACCGCTTACGAGACTGTTACTAAAGAAATTACTAAAATGCCTTTTCTTGATAACAAACGTGTGGAGGTTTTGATTAAACCTATGAGACTTGCGCAATTGGAAAACTCGATTATTACTATCGCAAACAGAAAGTAAGGATACGTTTTTTGCTTTACTTTCCTGGCCCTGTCAAGGAACTTAACTTGATTTTCTTATGATTCGATTGGTTAACAAATACTCTTCGTCAGAAGTGTCAATAGATGTGCTTGATTTTCCAAAGACGCCTTCAAAAATCTTGTCTAAATACAACTGAATGTGGGGAGCTGTTTGCCACAGCTCTTTATTACCGTATTTAAATCCGTACCTTTGAGAGCTTCCCAACAGCTCTCTCTTTTCGAGCTGCCGCACATAACCAGGAGAAATAGTACTTTCAGTAAAACCCTTTTCCCGGGCTATCTCGTCAATAATGAAATGCATTCCTGATCCGTGTTGGGCCGCTGACTTATTCCTATATGATATTTCCTTGGGAATGCCCAATTCGGCTGCTAATTTTCTATGGACCTGTTTTCCAAGAGTATCATCAGGTCCTGTGACATTTAGTCTTGGATTCATGTCAAATGCAGTGTCGATGACGTGCATGTCCAAATACGGCTCCCTCATTTCAATACCATGTGCCATAGTTGTTTTATCTTCTCTTTCTAACGTTTCCTTATATAGTAACAATAAATCTTCAATCATGTGATTCCGTAGCGAAGTATAGCCTTCACTTGCTACTATTTTTGGATACCATGGATAGCCTCCAAATATTTCGTCTACTCCTTGACCAGACAATACTACTTTAATATGATCCTTTTTGGCCATAGCCATAGCCGAATAAATAGGTAGAGCAACTTCAACTTGAACCGCATCTCTCTCTTCTATAGCATGAATAATTTTTGGTAACATTTCCTCAGTACTGCGCTTGGTGATAACGTTTACTACAAGTTTCAACTGGAGATCATCGGCTACTTTGCGGGCAAAAAGAATATCTGATGAATCAAGAGTCCCAGCATTATAACAAATTACCTCCTTTACTAGATCCTTGGCTAGCCAGGCTACTAGCACGCTGTCGATACCCCCTGAAAAAATTATTCCTATTCTGTCAAGCCCCTCTGTACGCTTTCTCATTGCTGAAATCAATGATTTCTTGTATGCCTTTAAGGCCTGTTCAAGTGTGTTGTATCTAAAATCCATCTTATCAGATTTCAAACTGCTAGGAGGTTCGGCAATTCTATGTTCAATTAATGAACCTTTATTGCTGATGATAACGGCATGGCCAGGCATCACCCTCCGTACTGATTTGTTCCCTCCCAGTAGCCAGATTGCTTTTTGTTCAGAAGCAAATGTTACCTGTTCAGGATCATCACTATAGTAAAGCTGTCTTACACCTAGCAAGTCTCTGACAAGTGCAATTTCCCCAGTATTATGATCTTTTACTGCAATCCCATAAACGCCATCTAAGGTCTTTGCCATTTTTGTTATTGCTTCCAACAAACTTGCCGATCTTGCAAGTTTTTCTTCTAACAAATGAAGTATGACTTCGCTGTCCGAACTGCTGACGAAATTATGTGTAGATGTTAATCTATTTCTTATTTGTTTGTAGTTATAGATTTCCCCATTATGTACAAGTGTAAGTCGTCCGTCACAGCTTGTGAATGGCTGTTTTCCTAATTGACCACCTACAATAGCCAATCTCACATGACCCAGGCCAAATCTTCCATCTGCATAAGGGCTAGATAATTCAGAAGACTCCATAGAGTTGCGTCTATTCTCCCCAACTTGGATAGCGACCCCATCAGGACCCCTATTATGCATACACGATAACATCAGGATAAGGTCCTCAGTTACGCCTTGGTTATTTTTGTTCAGTATCCCTGCTATTCCGCACATTTTTTACTCCAATCAACGTCAAAACTAAAATGATAAATCAAAAGATTTCCTCTTACCAATCATACCTCAACATGACTTATCAGTGTTATGTCGTAATTTGATGCGTTTCATGCTATTCATACTAATAAAATGACCTAGGCCAAATATTAACCATTGAGTTACGATTGATTAAAATAATTTATATAGCAGTCTTTTTATGAGACAACGGTTAAAAAATTTCCCGAAATTGATGACCTGGATGTTTATTAAATTTGTTGCGAGTCATAATCTGGTATGAAAGAACAGTTCCATAATTATCTATGATTTAAACTTATTAAAATGTACTAAAAGTTAAATTAGAGCAAATGTTATTTGAGAATGAGAAAATAGTGATATCTTAATACAGTAAAGTTACAACCAACAAATATCTAACACGGTAAAGTTATAATATATTGTAACACAAATACTATAACACCCAGCTTCAATTCATAGTTGATAGGAAAACCTACATTAACATTCCTAAATTTTTTTTGCCGAATTATAAATGATAAGCGCCACATAATAATCGATCTGGAGAGTCTCGGCCAAATTGCTTACCGTTGAATTAAGTATTTTCTCTTTGGTAAATCCTCTAAGAGCTAACATTTCTTTGATTCCCTCAGCAACACCCAACTCATAGACATCTGGTTTCTTTTCATTTTCTAATAATGATTGGACCATCAATGCAGAGTGTCCAACATAATATTTATAGATGTAATACCTCATTGCGCTATATTTTGATAGGTATGAAGTCGATTTTCAGCAAAACTATGATACTTGAGTAATGTTTAAAGACAATGCTGGCATTTAAAGGCTAATGGGTGGAGTGTATCGTAATCACTCTAAAATGGCTGAGGACCATAGTTCTGCCTACGGTAAAGACGAACCAGTATTTGGTAATAAAGGAGAGCCCATGAGACTTAGTCATCTAATAGCATTTAATGTAAAAGAAGACGCTGAGCATATTTCTGGGATTTTAACCGTAGAATTTGATTATTATTCAGGTGATGGTAGCATAAAATATCGTGATATGCAATACAGCAATCCTAGACTTATAAAACATATAGAAGGAAACCCAAGAGTAATGAAAAATATAGATTCCTATCTCAGAAAAAATCTTCTAGAATCTGAATATGGCTTGAAACTCTAACTCAAACAGTCTATTGGATTATTATCACTATCAACATTAAAGAAGCAAATTCTAGCCGACGTATTTTTTTACAATTTGGACGAGGTCATTAATCCTGATAGGTTTATTGAAGAATTCATCAGTGTCAATTTCTTTAAGTTGATTCCCATCTATTTCGAATGCTGTCATCACAATCACCTTTGTCTTAGAGTCAATATCCCTTAGTTTCTTGATAAATTCAACACCAGAGATAGGTTTCATTCTTACATCGGATATTACCAGGATATATGAGTCATGATTAATCTCAAAATCCTTGAGCGCCTCCTCAGGATCCGTAAACGGCTGAACATTAATGCCGTTCAGCGTTAAAACCTCACTGAATAACTCTATAATGTCGATTTCATCGTCAACCAACATTACACGATTACGATTCAACGGTATTATTGGCAGATTCCGACTTAAAAAAATTCTCCAGTTAATTGATAATTTCTTTGCGTGTTTTAAATTGACTTCTCGAATTATTCATGTATTAGAACTATTTTTTGCTTTTTTTCTGATGAATGGGAAGCGTAAACGTAAACGTTGCACCGATTCCATCTTTATTGTTGTATGCCCATATTTTTCCGCCGTGGCTATCCACAATACTTTTTGAAATATACAAGCCCAATCCAGTACCAGATCCGGACTTTGTGGCAAATTTTTCAAATAACCTCGGAAGCATTTCAGGGTTAATACCGGACCCAGTGTCTTTTATCTCTACTACAATTGACTCTTCATCCTGATGTCCCATTTCGACATTGGTGTCAACTTGAGCTTTATATGCAGTTATGATAACAGTACCATTGTTGGTAAAATTAATTGCATTAGATAATAGGTTGTTAAAAACCTGTTGCAGCCTGGCTTCATCCGCATATATAGTAGTAGGAACGTTCTTTTTAAAATCCAGAATTACCTTTACATTCTTATCAGCGGCTTCTTTTTGATAGTCTTCAATTAGCTGTTGTATTGTATGGTTCAGATCAAAATTCGATTTTGACAGCTGAAGGTTGTTGCCTTCTATCCTAGACACGTCTAGTATGTCCTCCGTTAACTTTTCTAATCTCCTCGCATTCCTTATGATTTTGTCAAAATATTGTTCAAAATTTTTTAGATTTGCATGAATCATTTCTGAATAACCTAGGACCGATTGGATTGGCGTTCTAAATTCATGAGCTGCAATATCTATGAACTCTTTTTGCAGTTTGTCATGATAGGTCAATTTTTTGGTTGTCTCCTGTAATTCTTTTGTCTGGATATATACCACCTTTCTTAATCCCTTGTTCCAATAAGTTATAACAAAAAAAATACCCACAGAACTCAGGACAATTATTAACATAGCTGCTATGGCAAAATTTCTCTGCTGTACAACAAGATCATCTAAAGAGGATACCAAACTGTGCGGCAAAATCAATATTATCGTAAAATAGTGAATACCGTTCGATACAACTGGCGCATAAGATAGCGTAAGGTCTTTGCCGCCCGAAGTTACATCAGTTGTGCCAGTCTTAGGATTTGACACAGCCGATCTAAAGACTTCTATTATACTTTTTACATTCTTATTGACACCAGATCGTTCTGTCAATGGAGAGAATTTTTTATCAAATACGTTTGCGTCAGTTAATTGCGCTATTCCTGTCACTGTCATCACGCCACTTGAATCAACTAAGGATATATTTGCCGAAGACAGTGGAGATATCTGGCTTCCTAGATATTGGTTTAAAGTATTGGAGGTTATTCCAGCCAAAATTGCTCCTTTAAATTGTTCATTAGTTCTGTTAATATTTGTGGTTCGGTTCTGAGTATCAAATATGGGATAGATTATCAATATGCCGGACTGACCGTTTGTAAATTTAAGTGTGTTACTGTATGTAGGAACTTGAGTATCCTTAACTTTTGAAAAATACATGCTAGACGCAGCCGAAAATTCCTTGAACTTCATATTAGTGATATCATCTGAGTTAGCGCTTGACCAAATACTAGTTCCATTGCTATCCACCCAATTATAAAAGTCAACTACATTTGCAGTCGTTTTTTGAGCAGAATTCACCAAAATTTTTCCTAATTCTAAACGTTGTTCACTCAATTCCTTTGACGAGGAGAGCAATTCAAGATTTACAGTAACTAGATCAAGCTTATTTCTGAGAAAGTGACCGAGATCCGTGACCTTGATGAGGGTACTATTCTGAATATGTTCCACAGCAATCTTCTGAACCTCCGAAGAGTTTCTCAAATAGTACTGGTAAGTCAAAAAGGAAAATATTATGCCAGCTAAGACGATTGCAGAAATCATGATTGCAATCCTTCTTTCTAACAGCCTTTGAGACAATTATAACGTATTTAGTTTAGGCATCTTAAATATTTTAAATAGATGCTCTGAATTAGTAAGAGACGCCAAAATTTCTAGAATATAATTCTTTTATACATTTAAAATCATATAAAATTGTGGCCAGATGCGCATTATTGTGGAAGAGAAATTATTGATCCCACAAAATATATCGTTTACGAGAAGTTTTTATTTGATAGGTCTACATGTCTTGATATTTATAAAAAACTGAGATTTATTTATGAAAATGCAATTCTTGACATTATAGAAACTTGATAGTTTTGGTATCTTCTAATTATATAGAAACGATCTATAGTATTGCTGACCACAATAACGGTCACCCCGATCCAACATTTTAGCTTCTCTTGTAACAAAAAGTCATTTCTTTAATTTTTAAAATATCAGATTCTAAACCTAAAAATCATCACAGTATGTTATCAGTAATCTATGGGTCTCTGATTTTGAATTTTCATTCTAAAACTCAAGGTACAATAAATTGCGTCTACTGTTATCCAGCTTGAACTAAAATGTGATTTTTAAATATAATGTATGTGTACCTATTATGATCTCGTTTGAGTGATGATAGGGAATCGAAAAATAATGACGTTGGAACTAGTTTGAAAGTAGCCGAAGCAGAGCAATCCGACGTGGGAAGAAAAATTGCCAGGGTAGACCCCGAAGTGGCCCAGCAACTTGATTTATCTGCAGGCGATGCATTGGAAATTTCGTCTCTTGGCAAGAAAACCACTGTTCTATACTGGCCCGCAAGAGAAAAGGATAGAGGCAAAGGTCTTGTAAGAATAGATGGTTATCTGAGAAACAGACTGGATGTTGGAATTAACGACTCTGTTGAAATAAAGAACGTTGAAGCAAAAAGTGCACAAAAAGTTACGTTAGCACCAACGGAACCACTTCGAATTGTTGGAGCCGAAGGGTATCTTAAAGAGTATCTTTTAGGAAGTTTGCTAAGTACAGGGGATATTTTTCCCTTAACAATAATGGGCCAAAGAGTTGATCTTGTTGTCATCTCTACAAAACCTTCAGGACCAGTTTTAATTGAAGACTCTACTGAAATGACAGTATCAGAAGAAAGCGAAAAAGCAGTTCAAGTTGCAAAAGA
>JALYLJ010000061.1 GCA_030774295.1 Thermoproteota archaeon | reverse complement strand
CGTGGTGGAGTATGGTTAAAACACACGATACCATACCTAGTAAATCCAATTGTGGGTACTTCTTTCCGAAAAATATTGGATATTAAAAATTGAATTGGTTATTCATTCATCCTCATCTTCACCAGAACTTGTTGATGCCTGAAAATCCGATTCTACATCCATAAGCTGAAGATCTTCTAATTCAAATCTGAATATCGCATTCATTTCAAGATTGTACTTTGTTTTTAACAACTCAACTAGCTTGGCACTTAATTCACCCTTAAACATTCTTATTTTAAATTCATAAATGAATCCTTTTAGAAAGTCCGAAATTTTCAAATTATTGGGAACATCCAAACCTTCTATTATTGTTCTCCCATCGGAGAGTGCTTCATATATTTGCAAATCAATTTTGTGCGCATCTTCGTAAACAGCTAAAATATAGCCAGATTTTGTCAGGATTTCGGGTTTATCAAACTGCACAGCTTTAATTTCGTCTTCTGCCCATTGCGGTAGCGTACCATCATCTCCGGCTGGGTCACTTTTTGCACCTTTATTTGAAACTTGAGTTTTTGACCTTGGCATGACTAATTTAATAATGATGTACCACAATTGCTTTCTAAAAAACTTTCTACGTAAAGATCGTTAGGTTGACAGCAAATAAAATTGATAAAAGTGGGGCTGCGACAAATTGTATTGTATATAATTAATATTTTAAAATAATTTCAACGATTCCTTTCTCCTCATCTTCCCGCCTGTATTATTGGTACATTGTAGAATCAAGTCAAAGATATTATTTGATATGATAATATTATGATTAATCAAATCAACGGAGGGCAATCACACCATTAAGGCTAAAAAGCTTTAATGTCTTAGAAATTATAGACCATAAAGTTGACAATAAACAAAATTTATAGTCATCTGGACTCCATTCGCACAATGACTGTTGGAGAATTAATGGAACCGCCTTTAATCATATCAAAGGATGAGGCACTGTCAAAAATTATCGGCACTCTGCTTGAAACTGAATCCTATGACATCTTCATTGATTTGTCTGGAAAAATAGCAGCCTTGAATATTAGGGATATAATTGGAATCAAAGACATAAAAACTACCCGACCTTCATTAATTGGGAAAATAATTCCCGCATTGAATACGGGGAGTCGAATTGGCGAGGCTGCGAGAATAATGAGTCATTACAGGATGAGAACCTTGCCCGTTGTTCGCAATGGTAACATTGAGGGACAACTTTCAGCTAGGCGGATTGTTGAATTAATCCGAAAGCAATTGACTGAGAAAAAACTGAGAATTGTCGCATCCAATGTGATGACCGGCGATCCCATAGTTATCGATTCTCACAAGACCGTGACAGCTGCCAAATCCATGATGAAAAGGAGGAGAATTGATCATTTACCAGTAGTTGATAACGGGCGTCTTGTCGGCATTATAACTTCATCTGACATTATGAATGTAATGTCACCTCCCGAAAGGATAGGTAAAAAATCAATAGGTATTGATAATACTGAAGATAACCTTTCGATTGAAGTTTCTGGACTGGCAAACAATGATGTAATAACCGCCGGAGTAGATGAAAGTGTCCAGGTAGTGTGCGATAGAATGTTGAGTTCACGGTCTACTTATTGCATAATTAAATTAGGGGATGAAGTTCAAGGCATTATTACTTATAGAGACATTGTTGCACTTTTGGGAGAAAAGATAGAGGAAGAGATTCCTATGTTTATCGTTGGATTACCCGATGAACCATTTGACGCGGAGTTAGCTAAATCGAAGTTTGCAAATATTACCAGATTTATGAGAAGAATTCATCCAGATATAGAACAGGCCCGTTGCCATATTAAATTGAGAAGCGTCTTAGGATCTAGGAAGAGATACGAAATAGATGTACACATAAGTTCTACTCATGGTAACATTTCTTATACCAATGTCGGCTGGGACTTGGCAAAGCTCTTTGATGAAATGACCAATGCTCTGAAAAAAAAGGTTTCCCAAAAACATAAAAGAACTCTATAGTATAGTTGGAGCTGAAATAAGGATCAATAATAGTTGCCAAAATAAAATAGATATTGTTTTGTTATTAAATGAAAATTAATACTTGACTTAATCGATGCTGGGTAGCTTCAGTTACCCATTTATGCTATGCATAACTCTTCATTTAGTGGGTACAGATATACATTAGCTGCCTCATCTCCAATTCTTGTTGAGTGAATTCTTATACCATTTTGGATTTCTCCTCCGTCTATTCCTATTCCTTGTGCGCCAAGTATTGATCCAGGTTCAATTGATTCGCCTCTGGGAATGAATTGATTTCCGGGATATGGTTCTAGTGTAACTCTTTCTTCTCCCAGTATTCCTAAATCCCGCACTGAATTGGACATAATACGTCCTCCGTCGTTCAAGATCATATCTATGTCGTATAGTCGTCTAACCTGTACCATCGCAGAATGCATATCAAAGTTTTTGCCCGTTACAACATAATCAACCAAATCTGATTCAGGAATTAACTTTGATGCGTACTCATGCCCTGATTCATTTGTCAAAAAGATCACACTGATTCCATTTTTGGGATCAAGAATTTTTATTTGGTTTTTCAGGTAGAGATCAGCCAGTTTAAGTCTACGAAATGTTTTATCAGATCTGGCTACAACAAATTGATGAAACATTGAATTTGTAACTATTTTTTCTCTAAGCTTTATGAGATCTTCGTAAATTTCTGGAGCTAATTCTCTGACAGCATCTCCGAAAAATTGCCAATTCCAAATTTGTTCTTTGTTGACAACTAGATTGTCTGCGCTTATCATCATTGCTTTTGAACCCATCAAGATTCTGTGAGTTGACGCAAATATACTATCTCCTAACTTTCTAGTACCACCAGTTAAAGATAAAACGCCACCACCAGGTTTATGAGGAATCTTGTAAATGTAAGCCCCTTTACCACTTTCCTTTGTTCTTGCTGCGACATAACTTGTGGCTTGATACGGGACCCTCATCTTACTAACATAACCAGAAGAAGCACCGATAACTATCTCTGGTAAAATTTTACCCAGATATTCGAGTCCAAAGTCAATCGAAGGTGATATAACCTTTAGACCTCTATTGATAAAATGACAATAGAGTTCTTCTGAGATTACTCCAATGTCTAATAATAATGATAGTTGTTTCTTATATCTTGAAGCTGTAGAGGCCATAGAACAAGTTAGAATGGGGCTATATTATCTTGTTTTTTAGATATAATTAGCACAATTGAGAAAATTCATAAATCTCTTACCTTTACCACAAACAATTGACAGAAATATCCAAGGTTCCGCTCGTTTTAGCCTTGATTTTGATAGTAACCGTTCCAGCATTTACTAATATGAATGCATTCGAATCAAGTCAAAAGGGCGCATATACAGATAACATAAGATTCATTCAATATCTGGACGGAAATACAGCTCTGCGTGATATTAAGGCAGGAAATCTTGACACGTACTACTTTAGAATACCTCTGGAAACAGTAGCATCTATTTCAAATGATACTAATGTAAAGATATATGAAAAAAATGCGGGTTCATTCGCCTTCCTTTTGAATCCCGCACCTTCAAAGAACCCAAATATTTTAAATCCATTCCAATTCAAAGAAATTCGTTTCGCAGTAAATTACTTGATAAATCGTGAATTTATCGTAGATGAAATTCTAAATGGCTATGGAAGTGTTCAGATAGACCCGTTTGGAATCTCCTCACCTGAATACGAATCTCTTATTCCAGTTCTAGAGTCTTACAATCTCAAATATAATCCAAATCTCGCAAAAGATATAATCGAGAAAATATTAATTTCAAACGGTGCAACAAAGCTAGACGGTAAATGGACATACAAAGGAACACCCATCTCAATCAAAATTATGATAAGAAGCGATGATCAACCAAGAAAATCTATGGGTGAAATTCTTGCAAATCAACTCGAAAATATTGGCTTTACCGTACAAAGAGACTATGGTGATTTAAGTAAAGCAAACCTCGTAGTCTACGGCACAGACCCACAGGAGTTAAGTTGGCAAGTCTACACCGAAGGTTTCGGAGGAACATCTCAATTTGTAAGGTACAATCCTTCTACAACATCTCAAATGTACTCACCATATTTTGGCAAAATGCCTGGAGGGGCAAATCCATCCTTTTGGAACTATCAAAATTCTTCTCTTGATAACATAACAGAAAGAATAGAGTTTTCCAATTTTACCTCTGAAGAGGAACGAAATGAACTATTACGGCAGGCAATAACTTTAGGAATACAGGAATCTGTAAGAATTTTTGTAACTCAAAATATTGATCCATATGCGGCATCCTCGTCAATTAAAGGACTAATAAATGATTTTGGCTCAGGTATTTCTACCAGCAAGTCTCTCATTAATGCAAGATCAGCTAAAAATACAAGTACTATAAACGTTGGTGTCAAGGAAATTTATCAAGGGGCATGGAATAGCGTTGGTGGTTGTAATGATATCTACTGTACAAATATTTTCTCATTAGTCTCTGATGCCGCTACATCTAGAAATCCATATAGTGGTGAAGTGATTCCTTTGAGAAATGAATGGAAGAATATTACTACTATGGGACCAGAAAAGAGACTCGCAGTAGATAATGATGCTCTAACATGGAATTCATTTAACCAAAGATGGGATGAGGTTGGAAAGAATACATCCAAAAGTAAGGTTACCCTTCATATAAGATATTCAAACTGGCAACATGGTCAACCCATGAACAAGGCTGATATACTTTATCAACTTTACTTTCCATATGAGTGGTCATCCAAGATTAACTCAACAGATCTTACATATGACCCGGAGTTCGCCGCACAGGCCCAAGTTGCACTAAAATATCTTCGTGGCACTAAATTTCTAAATGATAGTAATGTCATATCATTCGTTGACTATTGGCATTTTGATAGGAAGGAAATAGCTGATTTTGCTTCGGTTTGGGCACCATCTCCTTGGGAAGTTAATGCGGCAATAGAGAGATTGGTAAAAAATGGAATCTTTGCATACTCACGAACAGAAGCAACTGTCAAGAACATTGAATGGTTATCTTTGATAATACCCAGTCATGCACAGGCTATTAGGCAAGAATTGGAAAAAATGAAAACAGAACGGTTCGTACCTGCCCCATTAAAGGATATAGTTACTGTTGATGAGGCTATAAAGAGATATGATGCAAGTATAAAATGGATAACAGAACACAACCATGCAATAATAGGTAATGGACCTTATGAAATTAAGAACTATAATCCAAGTGGAAGAGTAATATCGCTCACAGCCTTTAGAGATAGTTCTTATCCATTTGTAAAAGGATTCTGGTCTATTTATGAAACTGCAAAACTAGCGAAATTTGAAAAGGTTCAATATCCAAAAATAGTTACAAGGGGTCTACCAGTAGCTATTTCAGGTAATGTCACTATTGGTGGTAACCATGATAGTAATGCAACATTAACATATTTTATTTTTGATAAGAATAATCATCTCATAACTCAAGGAGAAGGTAAATGGATAGATGATAAAGGGAATTTCATGATTGCGATTACTGGTAGCTCTACTAAAGCAATGTCTATTGGACCAAATGAATTTGAATTATTTATAAAGAGCAATTATGCTCTAAGACCTGATATCTATAGTGGTATTTTTATAACTGCGCCAAACCCCATAATCAAAAAACTAAGTTAATAACTCAAACAGAATTTGTTCGCAATGCGAAAAAGTAGATCTAGCAATGGCCTTCAGAAGATGAGTTGATTGAAGATGATGCATTTATTAAGATATATTGATAACATAATAAAGTAAAAGCAATTGGGCCTAGGAAGAACCTTACTATTTCGTTCATTTAATATGTTTTTGGTATTGTTCGCAACCTTGTTTATCACCGTGATTCTACTAGGTTCCACTTTCGATAAACTACAGAAAGAGGCTATACGCAATCAGGTGTTAGATGAAGTAAATCAAGGAACACTTAAATTTGAAAACTCTGATGAAAGATCATCCTACATAAATAACCAAATCCAGTTTAGATCTAAAATCTCTGGTTTGGATCAGGATTCGTTAACCCTGCCAAAATTAATTCACAGAGTCATTAGTGTAATGACCTTTGATTTGGGAAAATCTAATTTTTTTACAACAGATTATGGGTCATCTAATGTAAGGGATATAATATTCGAAAAAGTTCCAAAAACTCTCTTGTTGTTTACTACAGCAACAATATGCGCTTTTGTTATTGGTATTTTTCTTGGTACATATGTTGCAGGTAAAGAAGGATCCTGGTGGGACAAATCCAATTCAATATTTGCAATATTTAGTAACAGCTTTCCATCATGGTGGATAGCAATGTTAATGATCCTAATCTTTGCCTTCGCATTACATATATTCCCAGCTCGGGCAACACCTCTCTCTTCGCCTTCTGATCCTACCTATGTTCTTGATCTGCTCTATCATATGACCTTGCCACTAATTACATTGATTATTGTTTCATTTGGTGGAGTGGCGTATATTGTGAGATATTTTTTGATAAACATCTTGAATGAAGATTTCATTCATGCAAAAAGAACAATGGGGATTTCCAGACGAAAAATTTTATATTCACATGCGTTGAGAAATGCTGGACCCCCAATTGCTACTTCTGTAGGATTAGCTTTGGCGGCTTCTTTTGGAGGTGCAATTATACTAGAGGCCGTTTTTGATTGGCCGGGCATGGGAAAACTCTATTATGATGCAATAGGACAGTTTGATGTTCCAATTATAATTGGCCTCACTTTTATCTCCACAGTAATTTTTTTGGTAACAATATTTATTACCGACATTTCTTATACTCTATTGGACCCTAGGGTAAAAGGTAACTAATTTATTGCAAAAAAAATTACTCCTAGGTCTATTAAGATCTCGACGTGGTATTATTGGAGTATCAATTATTGGTTTTCTTTTGTTATTGAGCGCAGTCGCACCATTTATCATCCCAATCGAATCCTATTTTCTGTGGAATGATCCAGATTATTGGATTAATAATCCAAAAACAGCAGCTCCTTCCTGGACTAATTTTTTTGGACCTAAAGAATTTGAGCATGTATCGTTAGATAGGAACGACGCAAAAATTATTTCAGAAGCAGCAGAAGGGATTAGAGTAGATAATTATAGATTTGAAATCAATATGCAAGCCGATAGCTTTCCTGATGACATTATGTACCTTTACTCTGCTAAATATGGTGATATACCTCCCGTTTTGCAAATTGACATTAACAGACCTGACAACAATACTTTTACTGTTTATTATTCATCATTACCGCCATCAAATAACATTAACACTACTTTTTCAGACAGAATCTTTTCTACAAACGAAAATATCAAAGAGGCTTTGAATCAATACCAAAGCTTGTTTAAATATTCAATATCTGGTCTCGAACCGCAAGTGGTAATATTTTCAGATACCAATAAACCAAATGTCCTTAAAGGAGTGTATCAAATATCAGAAAGGTTTTTTTTATTTGATAATCATAGTAGCGTGGAAGATGCTGGCTTAATTCTTGGAGGTAAAGTATTTGGTATCATGGGAACTGATGACTTGAGAAGAGATCTTGCTGTTGGGATCATATGGGGAACCCCAATAGCATTGTTCATAGGACTGACTGTTTCAATATTTTCAATAGCTATTGGACTTGTTTATGGTGTAGTAGCCGGATATAGAGGAAAGAGAACTGATGAGACAATGATGCGAGTCAATGATATATTTTATGCGTTGCCAACTTTGCCGCTCCTTATTCTTCTATCAATTACTTTTGGGCGTAGCATATTTTTAATAATCGGATTTTTACTAATTTTTAGCTGGATGGGAACTGCAAAAGTAATTAGAAGTATTGCATTACAGACGCGCAATTTTCAGTATGTAGAGGCAGCTAAACTAATGGGACAGTCAGATTTAAAGGTAATTTTCAAACACATAATTCCACAACTACTTCCACTGACATTTGCAAGCATAGCAATCACTGTTCCTGCAGCTATACTTACCGAAGCTGCATTGAGCTTTCTCGGTTTAGGAGACCCATCATTACCTACTTGGGGGCAACTTCTACATGATGCAAATACCGCAGATGCTGCGTCACGAGGTATATGGTGGTGGATTGTGTCTCCTGGACTTATGATTGCACTAACCGCCCTGGCATTTTTCTTGATTGGAAATACACTCGTCTCTATTGCAAATCCATTAAGAAACAAGAACAAGAAATCATAGAGATATTATTGGGATTGCGATTCATGAATAGTTCTGAGTTTGAAGAACATAATAATTTCTTTTTGATGATCTTGTTTCAAAATATTTAAGCATTCTTGATTGCTTCTACAAAATCCACGAAATAAAAAAGATAAGACCTCTCATTCATCTTAAGTATCCATGGGATATACGATTCTCTATTTTTTATTTTATATCCAAATTTTTCTAATTTCTTCCTGATTTGGACGGAATCAAATTCTTCTTTACCATTATTGTCAACAAAATGATAAGGATCTGCTAGGATCAATTTTCCGTACTTTTTGATACAACTATTTATGGATAAAATTAGCTTGTTGAAATCCATTCTATCAATAACATTTAATGCAACTACGATTTGAAAGAATTTAGATCTAAAAGGGAGATTTGTAGCATCTGCTACAATAAATTCCATGTTTCTACTTTTTCTATTTTGCATTCTTTTTCTAGCTTCCAGTATGAACGAAAATGAAAGATCTATTCCAAATACATATGATAGCTCTTTTGACAATTCAAAGGTACTTGAACCAATTGAACAACCAACGTCCAATCCAATTCCATTTAAATTTAGGCTATTGCTCGCCAACATCTTGTAGATGTGATTTGGTTTTATTTCTTTCTTCAATAGCGACAATAATTTATCATTTGAAGGGTAACCATAATGAGCCTTCAAATAAGATTTGTACAAAATACTGTTCTCCTCATAGCGATCATTGTATGTAGGATTGCCAATCTTTACACCTTCTGATCTGAGAAAAGATTTAATTTCAGGCGATTTGCAATTTACTATCCATTTACCAAAGCTAAGAATTCTTTGACGAGCATATTCGTGAAAATTTTCCATTAATATCGCAACTCCTTGAACTATGGGATATTTTGAGGTACAATTTTCACAAGAAAGAAATCCTTCTATGCACTCATCTTTTAATTCCAGAAATGTTTCCAGACTTAATCTTACCTTTTTGCATGATTTATTTACACAGTATAAGTCCGCAACAATTTTTTCTATCATAAAAATAACTCTAAATCTATGTAAAAATAATGAATAATAGTAATCATTCCAAAATTAAATTTGAATCAATGATTGAAGAGTCTGTTTTAAATATTAGTATCTGAAAAAATATCATTTTTGTTCAATTGTCATTCATTTTCGTTATGATTGAATACATTTTTTCATATGATGAAATAATGTTTCTCTTGTTAGTATAATTTTTCTTGATGCTGTTAATGTTTTTTTCAAGTTTAACTTTATTTTTTGTTATCAAATTGAATAATTTATTTGATTCCTCATTATACTTTTTTAGATATTTTATTAATTCCGTGTTTTCTACTAGTAGTGATGATATTAATGATGAATTGTCTGTTAGTATGCTTTCAAAGACCAATGATTGAAGATAAAAGGTAGTTCCTGAAAATTTTTTTAGTAATGTAATATTTTCATTGCTTAATGTGATAGCCATTAGTAAATTAACATAATAAACCATTCCAAGAATTATTGCCATAATTGAGTCATGATATTTTGGATCTTTGATTACTATTATTTTGGGTTCATGGAATATGGATTTCACCAATATTTGCTCTCTTTTCTTGTTCCTGACTGGTATAACCAGTATTTTTGTATCATGTAATTCCCTAGCTCCTGGACCAAACATTGGATGAATTGAAAGTGGAACTATATAATTAGGAATTTTTAACAAAGAATCAAAGATATTCATCTTTAGCGAAGATATCTCTACTATGTAAGCTCCTTTTTTCATTATTGGCATGCACTTGTCAATGATAGCAATTGTTGTCTTAATTGGTACACATACAATTACGATATCAGCATTTCTAACACACTCATCCAAAGATTTGCAGATTGTTATCTTGTAGGATTTTTTTAAATAATTGATTTTTCTTTTATCATACAATGATACATGATAATTATTTTTTTTTGAAAAATAGTTGCAGAACCATAGCCCCATTTTGCCTGCACCCACTATCGCTACAGATTTATCCATTTTATCGCAAATCCGTAATTTTTCTTATTATTTTTAGTCCGTCATTTAGAGACTTAATTGGTTGACATGCTGAGATTCTAATGAAATCAGAATATGCTTCCCCAAAACCAGCCCCAGGAGCTACAGCAACCCCCTCATTCAGTAGTTCAAAAATTGTCTTATTGACATCAACATTTTTGTTAAATCTGACAAAATAGTACATACCCCCATCTGGATTGGTGTAATCACAAGGAAGATTTTCCAGTTGCTTTCCTATGAAATCTAAACGTTTCTTCATCAAAATCTTATTCTTGGTAACATCAGCATTCAATGCTGCAACGGCGGCATATTGCATAGGTTCTGCTACACTTGTTATTGCTATGGCTTGAATTTTGGAAATTTTATCTATTATATCCTTAGCGCTTATGGCATATCCGACCCTAAATCCCGTCATAGCATGACTTTTTGAGAATGAAGATACCATTATGCTTTTGTTATATTCAAAATCTAGGATACTCTTATAGGGAACATATGAGTACATGGAGTACACTTCATCGCTGAGAACATATATGTCATTTTTGCCAGCTAATGCAAGTATAGCATCAATCTGTTGTTGACCAACTATTTTGCCTGTTGGATTATTGGGAGAGTTTAAAACTATCATCTTGGTATTTGGAGTTATCATCTGTTCTAATTGATCCAAATTTAAATCCCAATTTTGATCCACGTTAGTCTTGACTGCTTTGACCTTTACGCCAATATAATTTGCACAATCTCTATAAGCAGGCCATGCAGGTTCAGAAATAATTACTTCATCGCCTACTGAAAGTGTAGATACCATTGCACTAAAAACTGCAAACCTAGCTCCAGGAGTAACTATTACGTTCTCTTCCTTTACTGATCTTTTCTTTGCTAATGACTTTCTTAGTATTGGAACTCCAGTGGTCTGAGTATAGTGAACGCGTTTTTTATCAAAGGTCTTCGATAATTCATTCTTCACGCTTACAGGAGGCAAATAATCGGGCTCTCCTACTTCTAAATGAATTATTTTTTTTCCTTCTGATTCTAGCTGCTTTGCCTTTAAAAACATGACCATATGATCTATCTTTGGCTCTTTGCTTGAGTATTTTGACTTTTGAATTCTTATTGATTCCAAAAATAACAAATTTAATAATCTGCCAATAAATTCTGTTTTCAAGCCTACTTGTGTTCCCAAATCGTTTACATATCTTGCTATATCCTGTTCAACAGTAATATCCTCTATTTTCATCATTAGATTATTTTTGATATTTCCAATTTCACCTGCAATGCTCATTCTTTTTTGTACAAGTTTTATTATATCTGCTGTTACAAGTCGCATGTCCTCACGAAGTTTTTCTAGTTGGTGTTCTTTTTTGTCTTTTTTGTCGCTCATTATTTTCGATCACTTAATACAGGTGGTATAAGATTCCATCTAAGCGCGTGGTCTGCCAAAACGAGCGAAACTAATGATTCAATCACGGGTATCGCTCGGGGAACAACACAGGGATCATGTCTTCCAGGAACAATAATGTCACATTCTGATTTTGTAATTAAATTCACAGTTTTTTGTTTTTTTGCAATGGATGAAGCCGGTTTAAATCCTATCCTAATTACTAGGGGCATTCCATTAGTTAATCCACCCAAAATTCCGCCAGAATTGTTAGTCTTCGTTATTATCCTATTGTCGTCAGATAGCACATATTCATCGTTATTTTCAGAACCTTTTAGCGTTGCTCCCGAAAATCCTGAACCAAATTCTATTGCTTTTACTGATGGAATGCTGAATAGTGCTTTGCTGAGATCTGATTCCATTGAGGAGAAAATCGGCTCTCCCAAACCAACCGGCAATCCTGTGGATATAGATTCAACAATCCCTCCTAGAGAATCTCCATTTTTCTTTGCATCAAGAATAATGTTTTTCATTTTTTGTGCAATTTCAGGAATGGGACATCGAGCATCATTTGAATATCTGTTTTGTTTCGCCTGTTCATATGGCGGAGAATTGCAACTAATTTTACCTATCTGAGTGGTATAGGCAATCGTTTCTATTC
>JALYLJ010000060.1 GCA_030774295.1 Thermoproteota archaeon | reverse complement strand
AGTCTGCTCAGTTGGCCGTGGTCGAGTTTTAGGCAGTCAAGAAAGAAACACTGTTGAAGAATTGCATTAGTACAACGTAGCAACTTTTTGTTTGATGTTTGCAAATTGTACCAACTCTCAATGTTTGACCCTTTGATATACTCCATCAATATGAAATTTTCAGAAAAATTTACAAGAAAAGGACCAATCCCGATTGAGTTTGCAAGTGATTGATACAGTACTTCATCATACATACTCATTCTATTGGCATCAGTTCTTCTAATCTTCAACGCTAGAAGTTTATTTTTGTGCTTGACCAGAGTTACCAAGCCAACAGATCCCTTACCTATTATGTTGGCCTTTTGCAATTGTACATTACCAAATGAGAATACTGAGTTAATATCCATAGATGACAATTCTCTTATCCTTCTATCAAAAGTCTTTTCATCAAATAAAGGATAAGTCAGCAAAAATTCTAGACTTTTCCTATTATCTGTGTCTAATAAATTCTCCATCACGGACCATGTGAGTAATGGCGGTAGAAACAAAATTATTCAACACTCTTTCATTTGCCAAATAGATAGAATATCCTTTTGAAAGATCTAAAGCAATTCCAGTTTTGGCACCAGATTTGATGTCCTTTTCAATTATTAAACTTGTATGTTCCTTAATCGGTCTTTTCTTGGTTTCTTCAATGCTCTTAATTCTCATACCTTCCGTCCACATCATAATTGATTTTCTCTTTCTTTTTTTGATAAATGCATCTGATTCTGCTCCTAGAAATATTTCAGGGCCATCATTTACAGTTAATTTTGGCAATATTGCAAGCTCTATCATAAAAATAAATACTGCACGTTCCTGCTCATCAGTAAAGCAAAATGTTTTAATTATTTCAAATCTTGCATTTTCAAGCTGTTTTGAAATGCTAGCCAGTTTTCTTTTTAGCTGGCCCCACAGTATATCAGGACTCCTTTTTTGAATCTTAAATTCTACTACAAGCAAATTTGATTTAATTTGCTTTATAGTTTTTGCATTGGGCTTGCGTGATACTTTGAAAAATTCAAAAGAAGTATCTTTCAAAAAGTGTCTTGATGCTAGCACAAATTTTGCAACACACTCAGCTGATATGGCAGCACCAAGATTCCTATTCATATCAATAGGATCAATTATTATAATCGGGCTCTTAAATTTGGAGATTGTTTTTTCATCCGGAGTATCTATCGAAACGATGTAGTTTGGTTTAAGCTCAGCAAAAGTTTGCAGAACATTCCTAAAAGAACCATATTTTAAGATGAGTACTTCAGTTACGTAACCACTAAAACCGGAAATGGAAATTTGCGAACCATATGTTCCTATTGATTTTAAGAATAATTTGAGGACTCTTACCTGACTTTTCAAAAATTCATTTAGCATCTTTTGCATAAAATCAGTGTGATACGGGGATCTATCTGCGGCACTTTTCCACTTGTTTTTTTCAACTTTGTAACATGGTACGATATTTACTCTTATGCCGTCAACCTTCCCCTCAACGTATGGATGTTCAGAGTATCGTAAGTAAGGTTTGTATTTTTTTAAAGCATGAAAACCAACTTTTTTGCCCAGTTCTTCGAATTCCTTTCGATCTACCGTTTGTTCTATCATTACAAAAAAATCAATGTCGGTATCGTTATCAAGCCAGGTACCTTTCGCAAACGATCCACCTAAAGTAACTTTTAAAATTCTTTTATCTTTAAAGTTCAAAATTTCATTTTCTATATCATTTGATATTTTTGCTAATTTCTTCTGCCCTGATTTTGATGGAACTGAAGACTCTGATATTCTTTGTATCGCGTTTTCTGTAGAATTCATTTGCCCTTCGCGGATATTATGTTCTCGTATATAGGACCATGAGGGGTTATGAGGCTCTTTTTTACGGAAATTGTATCGATTATATCATCAATTGTATTATCTGATTTGACCTGTTGTAGATTCAAACAAAGTGGCACCTGCCTTGCCCTAAATAGTGTTATGTGTGGTATTATCTCTTTTTCTATCTCATTTTCTAACTTTAGATCCAGTTCCTTTAATTTAGATATGACAATATTATACATTTGAGAGAACGTATGTTTTGTTTCTTCATCCAATCCTATCCATATAACTTTAGCCCGCTTAATATCTGGAAAAGCTCCTATTGGCCCATAATTTATTCTAAATGACTGAAATTCTATTTCTGAAATTTTTGTAACTATCTTGTCAAGTGATGAATCATTTATTTCGCCAAAAAATACTAGCGTAAAATGAAAATTTTCCGGCTTTACAAGTTTTAGATGAATATTTTGCAGTTCCAAACAAGACATCAGATTCTTTTGAATGTTTTCAAGTTCACCTTTTCTATGTATATCCGCGGCTACAAATACCCTTGGCATAGCAAGAAAATATCGAGTTTACTAATATTAAAATTTGAACGAGAAGGTTAAAAACAAGTTACTATAGTGCTTCACCCAATAAAACAGGCAATACTTTTATCGCAAGTATTAAATAATTTACTAAAACTCAAATTGATATGTTATTTGGAAAGCCCAATATAAAGGAGGGAGATTACGTATTTCTATCCCAGGAATACTCTGGAAAATTAAGACTTGTCATAGGACGAATTACTTCATTAGCTGATTCAATTGCAAGGGTAAGAGGTTCATATATCATTCCTGAAGG
>JALYLJ010000059.1 GCA_030774295.1 Thermoproteota archaeon | reverse complement strand
CTTGTTAAGAGATCCATTAGATTTCAATAGCATAGTGATTAGGGCACCTCCGGAGCCTACTCCTTCCTTTACAACACCCTTGTCATACATTATTAGGCCATTTTTGGTTGACCTATCTAAACCTGGATTAACTGACATTATGGGAACATTTGGACAAATTGTTTTTACGAGAAATTCCAGGTCTGAATTTTTATCCTCAGTGACATACGAAGTTGTTCCCAAGCAAATGTTCTTTAATGACAACTTCATGGAGTGCATGAATGCAAGGACTGCAGCCATCTGTGTTCCTCCAGCAAGCATCAACTTGGAACCAGATTGTATAACACCGGTTGCAATTCCAGCTACTGCAGGTATCATCGGGTCGCCTAATAAAGATACTATTTTGAACGGATCTTGCAAATCTGGAATTTTTTGATTCTTTATTGCTTGCTTAACAACATGTATCTTTAAGTCGTGTGGGTTTATTGGCATACTACTGCTCATTTTGTAATTTGCGTCAATTCCAAAACCTGTCAATACACCAAGCCCAGTAGTTGTTCCACCTGGAATGCTTTCACCTACCACAATCAAATCATTTGACATCGATAATTGCTGTCCCAGTAATTTGCCATATTCAAAAGCCTGATGAGTTTCAAATAGTTCTAACGCAGGTTCATACTGAATATTTTTACCATGGGTAATTCCAAATGAAATATGTGGAATCTTGGGTTTAATTTTCGATCCCGAATCCACTACCAAGCATGGTATTTTGCCCATTAGAAGCGCTGTTCTAGTTAACAGCGCTGGTGTTGGAATTCCATCCGGAGTTGCAGGCACTCCTGGAATCGAAAAGCATTTCCCGTGATACAGAAACTCGGAATCTGCTGCTGGAGTGTATTTAATTAAATCTGGATTTGCTCCTGCAAAAGTTATTCCTGGAACCTGACTAGTCTCTGTATATGAGATAACGCACACAAAAATGGGGTTTCTGGTACGAAAATTTTTAGTTATGTTACTTTTTTGAGAACAAGTTATGTCAAATAGTTCAGACATATATTAACCCTCGTTGACCATATACTTTAAGAAGGCTTCTTTAGTTTTGAAATTTAGCATCGGATTATTTGTCTTTTCATTGAGAATTGTTGATGTTGGTGTAATTCCGTAATTGTGACCAGGATATACTACTAATGAACCATCTAAACTTGCGACTTTGGATAGACTGTCGTACATCTTATCAGGACTGCTTCCGGGAAGGTCAACCCTGCCAATGTTACCTACGAAGAGAGTATCACCTGTAATAATGGCTTCTTTATTGGCAATAAGGCATATGCTGTCTTCAGAATGACCTGGCGTATACACAACCTCTAGCTGTACATTTCCGATTCTAATGATCTCTCCATCGTGCACGGATTTATCTTTTCTATTTGTTGACTTTTCGTGTTGAATTATTTGAGCTCTTGTAATTTCGGCAATTTGATCGTTCCCTAGAACATGATCAAAATGTGTATGTGTATTTATTACATATTTTGCAGAAATCTTGTTTCTGTCCAAGAAGTCCAGGATTTTTTCAAGATCCCAGGAAGGATCAATGATGGCCCCGATGTTATTTTTTTCATCAAAGGTAATATATGAAAAATTCTGCATATTGCCTACTGGAATCTGAGCTATTTTCATATCAAAGTACTCCCTGCTCAGCTTCAATTGGAATTCCAATTTTCTCAAGATGAATCTCGCCTGTATATTCTTTGTTTCTAGTTAACCCATTTTTAAATCGATGAAAAGTAACGGTAGCATCAGCTTTGACACATTTTTCATGAAAACTCCCATCATTTGGATTGAGACCGGAGGGGATGTCAACAGAAACAACATATGCTTTAGAATCGTTTATCAAATCAATTGCAGACGAAAAAGGATCCCTTATTTCTCCTTTTATCCCTGTGCCAAAAATCCCATCAATAATTATGTTTGAGTTTGACAATTCCTTTTTTGCCAATTCTAATACATCATTTCCTTCAATGATTTTTATTGACTTCATCTTTCTTATTATTGACCAGTTCACAGTTGTTTCTTCAGTCTTTATATTTTTGGAATCCCCAATAAGCACAATGGTAATCTCCGCACCCTGGTAGCCTGAAAGGTGCCTTGATGCAACCATAGCATCTCCTCCATTATTACCTGTTCCACAAAACGATACGATTTTTTTGCCTGCAAACTCTGGCCCCTTTTTGGAAAAGATAAAATCTGCAAGACCATGTCCAGCGTTTTCCATCATCAACATTTTTTTCATACCAAAAATAGCAAATCCATTATCCTCAATACGGTACATTTGCTCAGAACTAATTGGTTGCTCTCTTGCTACCATTGTCTGTTAAACCAATAATCGAGAAATAAAAATTATGAGCTATTAAATGTGTGTCTTAAAAAGGCATAATATAGTTTTTCAGGTTACATTTCCTTGTCTCGCTGTTCCTGATTTCATAAGTACTTCCGTCGTAGGTACATTTTATGACTGGTAAATCTTTCATTCTAGAATATTTGTCTGCTATTTTATAATATTCTTGCAACTTTCTGTGAATGTAAACTGTTTTACCTTCTTCTCTAATTCTTCTTTTTTGCATAAATTTGAATGCCAAAACAACATGAGCAGTTTTGTAAACCCGGAACATATCTCTTATTTGAAAACATCTTTGGATTTGATCAGAAGGTACATAAAGACTATCAGCAGTTCCAGATTTGGCCTCAATTGACAGGAATATTGATTCCTTGTTATTTACAGCTATAATATCTGGCAAGTTTGCACTAGATCCTCCCAAACGTCTTGCTCTCCAGGGATTATTATTATTCAGTTTTAGGACAAGTACATGTTCAAAACTATATCCTCTATTTCTTCTAATCCTGTTTAATTTGGTGTAAACTTGTTCCACGTCTTCCTGAATAGTTTTCTTTTTACTCGGTATCATAGTCTGATAGGTTTGTGCTTGATACACCAAGATATCTTGCATTCCACACACTAGTATTTAATTCAGAAAGAATGAAATTTTTGAACAAATACGTCTTGAAATACTATACTAATTTTGGTTATCGTATAGAATCCGTCTACTTCAAATAATCAATAAATATATTGGCAAATAACATGTTTGTTAATGCTATCACATGTTCAATCTGATGTAGAGGAAATCAATAAAAAATTCAAAGATATAGAGGAAAGAAGAAATACTATTATCAAGGGAACACGAGACGCGACGATACTTTGCAGCAAAGCAATAGTATCGATGCACGCTCACAAAAAAAGTGAATCAATTGAGAATATTGAAAAGGCAAAGAGATTGTTGCAGCAATTTAGGGAATTGGGTAAAGATGATCTTCAAAAATATTTGTATGTAGCGGAGCAAGAGTATGTGGAGGCTTGTTGCCTTTTTTCAATAATTGAAGATAATGTAATTCCAAGTATGAGGTCGCTAGAAGTATACGATATCTCGTATGTCCTGGGACTCCTAGACTGCATCGGTGAAATTAAGCGTATGATTATCGATAAAATTAGGTCAGAGGGCATATCGAACGTAAATACTTTGTTTGAGTTAATGGACAGGATCTATGGTACTATATATCCACTAGCTGTTTACGATAACCTTATGCCCGGATTAAGAAAAAAATTAGATATTTCACGATTGCTGATAGAAAATGTTAGGGCAATAATAACCGAAGAAAAGCGCAGAACGGTCATGATCGAAAGAATAGAAGAATTCGAAAGAAAGCTTATGAGTTTAGAACATTCCAAATAATAGTAACGATTACGCACATCCTAATTTTACGAATGCATCTGACATCAATTTGTTCAGGCCTTTTTGCCACTCTGGAAAGTCATTCGGCTCTTTGGGATAATTATGATAATGAACGACCAATTTTTTGTTTACATCCGCCGTTTGCTTAAGATCTTCTGCCAAACTTTTATTGATGGCTCCGTGAATAAACATGTTGAGCTTGTCTACCATACCAAATTCAGGATGTTCTCCATTCGTTATATTTTCGATATCTAATTTTGAAAGAAAGTGTTTCATCCCAAAGTTAATTTGATCGTTTGATAACTTCTGTAGGAGTCTTCTAAAAACTTCAAGACCAGCTGTCTTGTACCCATAAGCATCAACAAAATCTAAATTGTACTGCCAAAGTGATTCTTCTGAATAATCATTGGCTTGTATCGATTGCACTGCGTCTTTTCCTGCGATCGTGGCTGCTATTATTGCCGGACCAATTCCTCCGGCATCAAGTGGCTTTGGCATCCACGCAGAGTCACCAACCAACATGTATCCATTGGCCACCAAGCAATCGTTCTGTCGTCTGACCGAAACTTGCCACGTTCCCCAGCTATTTCCATCATCAGATTCACCATCAGCTATTTGTGGATTTTTTATCACAGGATTCAATCTAACGTAATCATCTATCTTTGTCTTCAAATCTTTACGTTGTCCCTGTTTTCTGTTATGTTCTTCCATGGCTTTTTGTTGAACTCCAAGACCTACGTTGACTTTGCTTTTTCCCTTGGGAAACACCCATGCATATCCGCCAGGGGCAATATTCTGATCCAAGTGGATTAGACAATAATCGGGATCAAAAAACGTGTTATCTTCTACTTCATTTTCAAAATTATATATGTATCTTCCAGTTGCTTCCAGGTCATCCCTGTTAATCTTCTTTTGAATATGTGAATTTATTGGAAGATTTGTTCGTAGTACAGAAGTAACTCCTGTGCAGTCCACAACGATTTTACACGTCTTTTTAAACGGGGATTTT
>JALYLJ010000058.1 GCA_030774295.1 Thermoproteota archaeon | reverse complement strand
CACTACAAGTTTGTCTACAATGTTAAGTGATTTTGATGCACTTGAGATTTGAGATTGAGTTTTTGATGGCTCATCCTCCATGACCACCGATACTGCAATTTTCGATCCGTAATTGTCATTATAAGTTAAATCTATTCCCTCACCAACAAGATTGTCAAAATTCAATTCATTTACATATCCTTCATAATTTGTTAGTGTTAGTAGGTTTCTAACTGCTTCACGAACGTTAGGCTCAATTGCTTCGATATTGTTAACGCTGTTTTTTATCTGGATGAAATCAGACAACGGCACATTCATTAAACTGCCCCTTATTTTAGATCCTGGATAGATATTCTTTATAGTATCGTCAATTATTGACTCATCTATTACAAACGAACCACGTTTTGACGCCTCTTCTGTCGAGTGATAAAAGATATTCAACATTGATCTTACATTTCTAAAATCTGGAAACTCATCATATAGCAATTTAATTTTACTGGCAAGATCACTCTCAAGATCTGGCGACAATTGTTTGTTGCTATCATAATGTCTTATATACTCCGAGATAATGTCCTTTAATTCACCAAGTGTATTAGAACCAGCAAGATCAATTTTGTAATTTGCTTTTTCCATTCGATCGAAAACGGATGGATTCCCTTTTTTGATCTCCTCATACGATGATGGAGTTAGTATCAACATTAGTATCGAAGAAGGTATGTGAGCATTAATTATGGCTTTAATAAAATCTAACGACTCTGTTTTAGAATCAAATTCATCAAATTGAAATATTGTTATCTTGTGCAATAACTTTAAATTCATATCGGCTATTGCTCTTAAACTGTTTATCACTCCCTCAAGCGACCTAATTTTTGAAACATCGTTACTCAATCTATCCTCTATCAATGATTTGATAATTTCAATCTCAATCTCTGAAAAGTCGAAGGCAAGTAGTTTTGGCACATGTTCAAAATTTAGTTTCTGTTTCCCTTGTAGGATTTCTTCTGCCCTCCGTTTGAGATTTTTGTTACCGCTCAAACTATCTATAAAGCCATAATTAAGGGCCTTTCGTACCGAACCACCATCATTATCAGCCTTACTACATAAAAAATAAAGAATATTTTTTCTAAGACCTTCAATGTCATCGTGACTAAAACCTCCTAAGACTGAATCGTAAATGTTGTGAATATCTCTAGGTGAGACTTGGGAAAGATCTACATAGGAAGTTACGGTTTTTTCTGCCAAGTCCGGCATACTTTTAATGTGATATGCAAGGTGGGTTTTGCCTGAGCCCACATCCTGAATCATTGTAATCAATCTGAAATCTTTGTCCGTTGGGTTTGATTCATTCACTTTTGCAAACAAATCAGAAATACATGTAATTATGGCCTCTCTTGCATCCTTGTGAGTCATTCCGCCCAGAATTTGACAATCACTATATGATGGTGTTGGACTGCTAGGATATGGATTTAATTTTAGCCCGTAGGGATACAATCTCATATCCCTCTCACATATCCATGGAGTAAGCCTCTCAGAATTAGACCTTCGCTTCCTCCAGTTGATAGTTCATATTCATTTTGATAGGAGTTGACTAGCTGTTCTACAAGTTCGTAGAATTCATTCTTGTCTAAAGTAAATTTTTGACTTAGCTCACTTCTTACGTTTCCTAGCTCAATCCAACCTATGGAACTGGTTGATCTGGATATGATAGTATCAAATTCGATTTTGAAATTGTCAAGATTTACAAGTGCCTTTGGTAATTCTGAATTTTCACTCTTTAAAACTTCTATCAGACCATTTAATGCATCTTTGACACTGTTAGATTGAGTTTCTAGCTTCCTTTCAATGATTTTAATTCGTTCCAGTAGGATTCTAAACTTTGGATCAACGCTATTGAGATGTTTGACATATACTTCTGCGGTCCAGCAATAATACGCCGGGCCTTTTTTATCAACACATACTTTTCCATTATTGACGAGATTCTCTAGAGTCTGGTCGAGGTCAAATGAGGTAAATTCCTTTTTTAAATCGGACTTTTTTATTCCAGTAGAACCGGTGGAGAGTATCTTTTCTAAAACTAATTCTTCTGACGACATGAAAAACTATTATATTTTTTTTATTTAAATTATGGTGTAATACAACTGATTACCCATTATCAAGAATTTTACATCAAAGATAATGTTAATAGTTCACTTTTTCAACTATTGATAATGGGATGAAGATTACTCTTTGCTGATTACTAAGATGATGAAAGCACTAGGGTAACTGACCATCTCTTTCCATTCACTTCGGTTGAGGTTTGTTTTGACGTGAGGTGAGGATCTCAGCCATTTAAGTAATCAGTTAATGACTCATGAGGTAATGAACTAATGAATAAATAACTTGGTAAATTAATAGCCATATTCTACAATATGCCCAAGAGATTTTTCAACACATTGGAAGATTTCAAAAACAATTTGCACAGATACGATGCATCATTAATCGATTATAACGGAAATCCAATCCCTTGCATCCATATCGATTCTAAAAGATATGATGAAATAATTAGAAAAGTTGCTGGGAAAAAACTGGCTGTAGATGTATTATTAGATCTATTTCATGATACAAAACACGTTTTTGTAGATATATTGATGACTTACCTTGATTATGATTTTGACGAAAATTACCTCTTATATGCCAATGAAATGCCACAATTTTTTGAAGCTCTTGCCAATACTGGATTGATTGCTGTTGCGCCGTCCACAACAGAAACTGTTTCCGAGGGAAACCTACTTGTTATTCAACTTCCAAAAAAAGATAGTGCCATGAATGCCTACAATCAAATCATGGGCATCATAAAAGGAGGAAAAAAATAGTTACATTGAAAAATAGAAACAGATGCGACGGCCGGGATTTGAACCCGGGTTACCAGATTGGCAATCTGATGTCCTAGACCAAACTGGACGACCGTCGCAGCCTATCTAATGATGGAAAAAATACTACTTATTTTAACTGTTTCTTTGTCCCAGGCTCATTATTCTTTATAAAAGTCTCATTAAAACATCCAGAAATTGATGGGTTATTGCCCTCTTCTGTAATAAATTTTAGTCCAAATTATTGACCTTGTATCCTAGATATTATTGATTTTTCTCTTTGATTGGTAACTCAAATGATCATGATAACAGTCGAATATCCTCTGCTTTCAGAGACATAGTCGTCTTTTATTTCTTCAACAACGATTGTGATAGAAATAATATTGCCCCTTTCACATTTAGATGCATCAAGAGTTATGTAGTCGTCCAGGATATCAACCGTATTCATACTTTCCTTACTTACTGTATAAGATATCGGCGAGCTTGATGCGATAAGAAATAACTCACTTTTACTATAATTGCCTACCCTAATCATTCGTCCTTCTTGTGGGATAGCATTTACCCTCAGTGGTATAGTACCAATAGAATGCTTTACATATCTTTTTTCAGTGTTAACATAAACTTCAAATTCAAATGGATAACCTGCAGTGTTTTCTGCCATCTTATTTATGCCATCATTCATTACAATGTCTACTTTCTTTATTGTATTACAGTAATTTTGTATCCACTCATTAGTGGTTTTGACAACACTATCAATGGGATTTTTTCTTTTGGTAATTTCATCGTTACTTAATTGATATCTATCGACCCAATCTTTATAGTCCCGACTAATGTCAATTATAAACTCCATACAGGTATTTTGATAATCTTCAATACTTGTGGCTCGTTCGGAACTGGAATCTGCTGCAAACATGGGTTGTTCTCATAATATAATTAATCAAGATATAAGTGTCTTCTAGACTCTACTAATGGCATTAGACTACACTTAATCAATCTAACGCAAAGGGAATTTCTTGAAGTTGCATGTTGTTCAGTACGATAATATAAAGTTCGACGTCTTTAATTCTCATTGAGTTTTACTAACTTGCATTCAGAGTTGTTATTTAATATTAAATACCACGATAAAGAAATTCGAGAGTCGTTAAAAAAAAGCCCTAATGTTGCATATAAATTGACGAACCAACTCGCAGAATTTACAGGTTCAAGACATAATGTGATCTTGAATTTACATTTCCCAGATAGAAAAAAAATTTATGAAGTAGAAAATTATGGTACAGAAAATTTGGGCCTGGTTGTGGACAAGTTCCGAAAAAGGTTCCCAATACCTAGAGAAATTATCAAACAAAAAGCAATTGAATTTTTAGGGAATGTTACCCCACAGGATGCGTACATGTATGAAGGTAAAGAGGGACTTAAGATATTAATGGATAAAGGCAGGATAGAGATATTGCCAGGTTCCGTACATCTCTGGTGTACCATTGATGAAAATTTGAAGAAGTTTTGCGACTGGTTAATGAGTGAAGTGTTACTAGTAAATGTTAAGGACTCTGACAGCCGTTGATATACTATCTTAGATATTGACTGAGTTATTCTACTCTGGATTAGTATCGTCAATAATTTTCGCTAGTTTGATATCGTGATCTGTAATTCCACCAGCATCATGAGTACTCAGTTTAATTGTCACATTGTTATAGACATTTGACCATTCTGGATGATGGTTCATTTTTTCCGCTTCAAGGGCAATTCTCGTCATGAATCCAAACGCCTCGACGAAATTTGTAAATTTGAATGATTTTTGCAATTTCTCGTCCTTTAATTCCCAACCTTTCATATTCCTGACGATTTCATCTAATTCATTTCCCGATAATTTCTTGTACTTTATTTGAGACATAATGAAGATTATCGTCCTTCTATTATAGACTTTTCATTCAATGACCTTTTGGTGGTGATGTTGCACTCCTCTTTTTTTGATTTTCAAGGTCATCATAATTGCAGCGATAGTTTTGCAATCTATTATTTGTCCGGAAAGGCATTTTTCCAGAGCAGAGCTCAATTTCATTCGTCTAATCTTAATTTCTTCATCTTCATCCTGTGGCAATCGCTTTTTTGATAACTTGAGTTCTGATGCGAGAAAAAAGTACATTTTCTCGGTATCATATCCAGGAGCTAAATAGCATTGGAATAGCGGAGTTAATTTTCCAGAGAAACCTATTTCTTCACTCATCTCACGTAGCGCAGCAATATCAGGAGTTTCACCATTTTCAATTTTGCCAGCGGGAATTTCAAGTAGATTATTCCTGGTTGCAATTCTAAATTGTTCTACTAATATTATTTTGTCTTTCTTATCCAAAGCAATTATCCCAACTGAATCTTGATGTTCTACTATTTCTTTTTCGAGGATCTTATTGCCCATGTGATACTTGTCCAATCTGAGCGATATTTTGCCTGAATATAGTTTACTGCTACTAATAATAGCGTGTTCAGCCATTTCAACTAGCAATAAACTAAAAGAATACTTAACGTTTCATTCTTCAGTATTTTAGAATTACAAATACGGACGGATTATCGAGTTATTATTTTCAGAAATAATGTGTTGTGTCTATTAATTATTGAACCGGACATAAAGGATAAGATGGGAGATAAATGAACCGTGACCCAAAAGCAATAATTGAAAATTTTCCAGGTTTACGATATTTAGCGATATTTGGCTCTATAATTATGTGTTATTATATTATATTATATTAATCACATCGCTCAGGGCATTAATTCTGACCGGCCATGAAAAGTTCTTGTTCCATGGTTGGTTAAAGAGAATTCCCATCCTCGGCTGAACTAGTTCACTAAAATTGATAGGTGCGTCATCAACTAAGATATCAAAAGGATAGTCTGTCTTTGGAGCGTCATCATAAACAAACAAGAGATCGTCGCAATGAATCTTGTGTAAATCTAGCCATTTTATAACATTGCTTACAGAGGATCGATACCTTTTTGTAAGAATAGAGATTCTGAAACCTTTATTGTGAAGTTTGGAGACTATATTACCAATTGACGGTTCTGTTGATGGTATATCTTCCCACTTCTTGTCCCAGATATATGTGAAAATGTCCGAAACTTCAGTTATAGATATATCTAGAGTTTTTGAGATGTCCCAGGATACAATATTATCTTTAGTTATGCTAGAGTTCTTACGCTTGTTGTATTCCTCTGCCCAAATAATCATGGTATCTGCGAGAACAGAATCCAAATCAATTGCAAGCTTTCTTCTATGAGCCAATTCACGCATCCTGTTTAACTATAAGTGTTAAAAATATGTTATTTATTTTTTTGAGTCTACTCAAAGGCAGTAATCTTTAACTGTATTTTCCCACATTCCTTAAAATTTATTACACTGAGAATTTAGTTTTTACCTGTGTCAAATTTCTTTAAATCATTCTGCGAGACAATTACTAAAACTGATAAAAACATTAGGTTTGCAGCCATAGTAGACCATCATGGAACAATATTGGGGGTCTCCGAAAGAAAAGGAATGAAACCTTTGTTAAATGATGAGCAAACCGCTCAATATGCTCTGGCTGCAGTTACCAGACAATATACAAGAATTAGATGGCAGTCAATATTAGGAAAAATCGATTATACATGCTCAAGCTATGAGAAATTGCTGAGGATAACCATACCCATAACTGATTCTAGAAATCATTTATGCTTTGTAATTATTTTTACCCTTGATGTAGATACAAAGAACTTTCACCACGTAATCATGAATAAGATAAAACCATTCGTTAAGGAAAAAGAGACGGAATTGTTGAATAGAGCTTAGCGTGTCTAATTAATAAAGATCTTAGCAAATATTTGATCAGGTGACCAGCAAAATAGATTGCACTAAAGAAATATAGCTGATTTGATAATATTGATATAATGCTTTTTTATTCCCATTAAACAAATAATGCCCAAGGAAAGGATAAAATTTTTCAGGTCGTATGAACCGCATGGTCTTGAACAAGATATTAATAATTTCTTGGAAAATGAAACAAAGGTTGTACTTGAAATCTTTTTTTTGCATACCGTAACAGGTCATGGAAACGAAATTTTTTATGATGCATATGTACGCTACACACCAAAATCAACAAAGTCAAAAGAACCCAATTATTAATGAACGAATGCATGGCGCAACATGGTATTTGGTATTCAAATTACTTGGCTGTTTAGCGTTTCAAATTATTTGATAATTCATTTACCATAATTTCTACATGCCCGGGCGGCCAAAGTTGCGAGTCGGAGTGGCTCTGGCTTGGCACCCTGGATGACTAGAGAGTTTAACAAACTCGAAGCATCAGCAAAACTTACTCCCCATTGACGAACAAATACTGTTTTTCCAGTCCACAACATTAATGGTTTACGATCTTCAAGTCTCAAATAATCCAGAATTTTTTGCTTCTCATCAATTCCGTGTATCGAGTCTGTCAAACCGAATGATTTTTTGTATGATATGGCTATTACTGGCGTCCCTGTTATTTCGTAAATTTGTTTACCATTTATAATATTGAACAGACTAATTATTAATCCTCCTAGAAGAACATAATTGATATCATTTCTTCTGAGACTTTTAATAATAGAGATAATTTTGTCGGTGCTATCATTTCCGCCTATCGTCGTATCTGCATATACAAAACCATCCACCACAAAATCTCGTCGCATAACGACACCTGCCAGGATGGATTTCGTGTCATGTTTTCGAAAACTCTCTGCAATTGCAAGAACTCTTAGTCCCTTCTTATTGTTATGAATTCGTATCAATTACTTGATATTTACTACCAAATTATAATTATATTCTTATTCTGTCCATAAATAGCACCGCAAATAATTACTGTGACAATTTTCAATCCATTAATGAAAGGGTCTAAATATCATATTCTCGATTAGGCATATGTGGATGATAACCAAAACTCTGGGCTTAAGAAACCCAATCGTTTAATCAATGAAACTAGTCCTTATCTACTTCAGCACGCATATAATCCCGTTGATTGGTATGGTTGGAATCAGGAAGCGCTAGAAAGATCAAAAAAGGAAGATAAACCCATTTTCTTGAGTATTGGATACAGTTCTTGTCATTGGTGTCACGTAATGGCGCATGAATCGTTTGAAGATAACGATATAGCCAAAATAATGAATGAAAATTATATTAATATCAAAGTCGACAGAGAGGAAAGACCCGATATTGATGATATTTACCAGAGGGCTTGTCAAATGTATACTGGAAATGGAGGCTGGCCATTATCGGTCTTTCTAACTCCCGATCAAAAACCTTTCTACATTGGAACGTATTTTCCTAGCGAAAGCAGACATGGTTTACCAGGATTTGGAACAATATTATTAAGATTGTCGGATGGATACAAAAATAGACGCAATGAAGTTATTTCTTCTAGTCAAGAGTTTGTTACTGCGTTAGAGAATTCATCTACAGACATAGTATCTGATAACGAATCTAAATTAGAAAATACAATTATAAACGAGGCAGCTGTTACTCTGTTGCAACTGGCTGATAATATGTACGGAGGGTTTGGTAGCGCACCAAAATTTCCAAACGCTTCAAATTTACTATTCTTATTAAGGGCCTATGATTATTCGGGCATCACCAAATACAGAGACTTTGTTCATTTTACTGCTGACAAGATGGATTCAGGAGGCATACATGATCATGTAGGAGGCGGTTTTGCACGTTATTCCACAGATCAAAGATGGTTAGTGCCACATTTCGAGAAAATGCTATACGATAATGCACTTCTCTCAGTACTTTATTCTGAGATATACTCGATTACCTTAAATCGTAACTATTTAAACGTGCTTCAAAAAATTCTCAGATTCGTTCAAAGAGAGATGATGTCACATGACGGAGCTTTTTACTCCTCACAAGATGCAGACTCTGAAGGCGAGGAGGGAAAATACTATGTATGGTCTTACAAAGAACTCAAAGAAATCCTAAGCCCGGAGATCGAGATATTTGCTGATCGATTTGGAGTTACCCAAGGAGGTAATTTTGAAGGTAAGAACATTTTACACAAGTATACATC
>JALYLJ010000057.1 GCA_030774295.1 Thermoproteota archaeon | reverse complement strand
GGATAATACAGCGCCATGTGTGTATATATTCAGTAAGGAATTCGTATAATCGGTACTAATGCTTAAAATTTAGTAGACATCTACAGAATCGGCATGAGTAATTGAGTATTCTTACTAAACTAAACATTTATAGATTCTTATTTAAGAAACAAAAATAGGATTTTTCCACGGATTTCTACTATTATAGGTAATTTATGATGGTTTTTCTAATTACATTATAAGTTACACGTGTATTCTCTGATTTCTAGAAAAACTATTGATAATAAAAGATTCGGCTTAATCTAAGATTAGAGATGGCTTTAGAAGATAGCAAGCAAATTCAAAATACAAAATCCCCGGAATCTAATGCAACTGGTAGGATACAATGCAATCAGTGTCAAAATTACTCTTTAGTTTTAGATGTACTCTCAAGTGAGTATGTTTGTAGTACCTGCGGATGTGTTTCTACCGAAAAAATTTACAATAATGACATACCATATCTCGAAAAAGGGGAATATAAAGATAAATCTAGACTAGGTATGCCAGAATCACTGACGATAAGTCACAAAGGACTTTCTACCTTAATTGGACTCAATGACACCGATGGAAGGGGTAAAATGTTGGATCCGGTGCAAAAAGAAACGATCCAGAGATTAAGAACATGGAATAACAGATCCCAGCTTAATGATTCGATTTCAAGGAACCTAGATAAAGCTTTAAAATATCTCAATAATTTCGGCGATAAACTTTATCTGAGTCCAGCTGTTATGGAAAATGCGGCGTACATATATAGGAAAGCTGCTATCAAAAAGCTAGCAAAAGGTAGATCTACAGTTTCACTTGTTGCAGCCTCTATTTATGCAGCGTGCAGAGAGATATCAATACCAAAAACAATATCAGACATAGCCTTTGTATGCAATATTCCAAGTAAGGAAATCATGTCACATTACAAATTGATCCTCAAAGAACTATCGTTAAAGATTCCAGTTATTCAAGGTATCGATTATGTAACACTAATATCAAATAGATTAAGATTGAATGAAAAAACAAAGAGGGAGGCGCTAAGAATTTTTTCTTTGGTGCAACACAGTAGAATTTCAATTGGAAAAAATCCACGTGCATTTGCCGGAGCTATAATATATATTGCTTCACAGGATTGTAATGAATTCTTGCGACAAGTTGAAGTGTGCCAGGTTGCAGATATTTCTACAGTTTCTTTGAGGAAAAGATGTAAGGAAATAAAATTCATCCTCGAAAGTCGACAATAGAATACCGTGACAGGCGTCAATTTTTTCTCAGATTTATCTTAATTATTTGAGCAAAGTAATATTTACAGAATAACCATTCTTAAATCGAATCAAAAGTGTTATAATATCTATCAAACAGAATTTATGAATAATAATGGTTCCCGAAAGGTGCTCCATATCGATCAAAGGGCGAGCATGTACACTCCCTCCTTCTCGAATCGTTTCCATAATATCTGGAGATGAAGAGTATATGATAGGCTTGGTTTGCAGCGATCATGTTTTGCTTATGAAGACTAAAGCCCTTTCAATGCAGAATTCGGGAAAATTAGGCATGGGAAAAATAAAATTTCAAAAAATAAAACCTGTGATGACCGATTGTGTACTTAATCAAAAAAATATGGACCGTAATCGCAATTGTCTACAAGAATAGTAATCGCGTATTTTTTTAGAGCAAAATTTAATCAAACATTCATTAAATTTATTTTATGGAACAAGAATTGAATGTAAAAGTACAATAGAGGGTTATTCTAATTTTTGTAGTCGAATCTTGACATTTATGTTTCTATTTAATAGTTTCACTCCAGTTATATTGTATACAATCAATTAATGGACAATGAAAAATAGAAGCAAGTACGGAGTCATAGCAGCGATATTGAAATCTGCAATGAGAGAAGAAACACGAACTAAGATAATGTACAAGGCGATGCTAAGTAATGATCAATGTAGAAACTACATAGATTCCCTTTTGAATTTCGGTCTTATTATGGAACATGATAATGGAGCAAAGATGGTCTACAAGGTTACAAATAAAGGAACTACATTTCTGGATTACTACGATCAGATGATGCATTTGTTACCAATATCACTTGACGAGAACGCTGAGGAAGAGCCTTACAATATTAAATTACAAAATATGATTTAATTGGATCTGTGGAACTGTACTTGCGATGTATGTCCCGAATAAAGCGGCGGACGGAATTGAACATTTTAAGAAAAGAGTTCCGCCCTTTAGTATAAATCTTAGACAAATGTCTGACTCTGCATAATATTTCTCTAAATTAACATTTGAATTTAGAATTAGGATTGATAGTTCAAATTTCTTTCTAATAAATCCACAAAGCTCTTCAATATCAGAAGGTGTTGAAATGATATTATCCAAGGATCTTGTTTGAATTAAAGT
>JALYLJ010000056.1 GCA_030774295.1 Thermoproteota archaeon | reverse complement strand
ATACTTTTGAGAGTAACATGTTTTGCCCGATTTAATTGAAATTGAAATAACACATAGGATAGGAAATTTTCAACTTTGCAATATTTGTTTATGTCATTCAAATCTGTCTATCTCAAATAGATTATGCGTTTTATGCTTATTTTATTAAAATTATGCACATTTGCAAGTATTCAAATATGCTTTGAATTAGGTAGAAAACATGAACAATAAATTAAGCATCACAGCAGTTATGACTATATTACTTATTGCCGGATTTATTATAGCACCGTCTCTTTCAAATCTGGCATATGCGCAGTCAACTCAAAAAAGGGTATTTAGACTAGGATACTTTCCGAACATTAATCACGCGCAAGCATTAATCGGAGTAGGAAATGGAGACTATCAGAAAGTTTTAGGAAATAATATAGAGTTGAAGACTTTAACGTTTAATGCAGGCCCCTCGGCTACAGAAGCCCTTTTGGCAAATCAAATCGATGCAGCGTACATTGGTCCAAATCCCACTGTCAATGGTTATGTAGTTTCTGAAGGTAAGGCTCTCAGAGTTATATCTGGAGTAGCAAGTGGCGGCGCTGTCTTCATAGTAAGAAATGATTCTGGTATTCAATCTACAAAAGACTTTGCCGGTAAAAAATTCGCATCACCACAAATAGGAAACACCCAGGACGTAGCATTGAGGAAATATTTACTTGATAACGGATTCAAAACAAAGGACAAAGGCGGAAACGTTGAGGTTCTGCCCATAAAGAATCCTGATATTTTGACACTGTTCTTAAAGAAAGAAATCGATGGAGCCTGGGTACCTGAGCCTTGGGGTGAAAAACTAATCAAGGAAGGCAATGGTAGATTATTTCTGGATGAACGAAGTCTATGGCCCGCTGATAAATTTGTTACTGCAAACATAATCGTTAATCCCGAATATCTTAAAAATAATCCTGATGTAATAAAGAAGTTTTTGGAAGCACATGTAAATGAGACACAATGGATAAATAGCCATAAAGAAGTAGCCTTGAAGACTTTCAATTTTGAACTAAAAAAACTTACAGGTCAAACTATTCCAGATGATCAACTAAAGGAAGCTTTCTCAAGGCTCGAGCTAACCTACGATCCCTTGCAAGAAACACTCATCAAATCTGCAAACGATGCATTTGAAATAGGATATCTCGGAAAAATAAAACCTGACCTTAGTGGACTTTACGACCTGAAAATTCTCAATGCAATACTGAAAGAAAAAGGACTTCAAGGGATCGCTGGCCCAGAAAATCAAACCACTGCCGGTAGTAACGCTTCTTCAGGAACCACGATACCCACATTGACAGCCAACTCGAGATATACAATCATAGCATAGTGAGTGTAATTGAGCGAGGCGGCACACATCACAATTCCCTGTTCATCATATGCCATCTAGGAAAAATTAAATTGATCCTGTAAGTTAGAACATCTATATAGTGCTAAAGAATATGATTTTGAGCTATAAATATATCAAATAAAAAATAAATTCGATTCGGCACTAAGCAGAAATTACATAATCGGTGAATTTATTATTATTTTGGTTCTATAGATACTGCACACGAATTGTGGCCAGCCTCTAAATCGGGCATTTGCATATTGTCAAATGATAGTATCCTCTTATTGATATCAATAATTGTCTTGTAGTTCATTGGCCTCGCTGGCAAGGTGTCAGTAACTAAATGTACAAATTCATCCTTGTTCATGGAAAGAAGCGTTACTTTTTTCTTCAGTGAACCGATTGTGTCAGATATTGGGAAGGCGTGCTTTAAACTAATTGAGCTTCCATTAAAGTGTGCAGGAAGTATCATGGTATTGTCTGGTAATTGAACTATCGTTTGGTGATAACTCTCGTATAACATTTCAGCGTATTTTTTTGCTTCCTCCCTGAGGTCAGGTCGCCCTACACCATCTACGAATAGTGTATCTCCGGTGAATAAATACGAATACTCAGTATGGTTGTCAGTGCTGTTCATTCCATCAGTTTTATCAGAATCGGAATCAGAACCAGAATGCTCTAGCAAGAAAGAAAAACTACCATTCGTATGGCCCGGAGTGTGAATAGCTCTTAACCAAATTTTCTTTGATATTTCGATTTGTTCTCCATTTTCAATATACTTGATATTGATTTCGGTATTTTCGCTATTGTATTCTTCAAGTGAACTGAAATATGCCGTTACTTCCTCATGTGTCTGTGCATTTATTGCTTTAGCCAACTTTGCTACTCCAGATACATGATCTGCATGTTGATGAGTATCAATTATTTTTATTATTTTCAATCCATTTTCCTTCGCAACATTTAGAAAAGCCTCATAAATTTCACGACTTGGATCTATTACTACTGCCGTACTATCGTCTTTAGAAGATATAACGTATCCCATACATCCTTTGGATATTCTTCTGATCTGCCATATTCTAAATGGAGCGTTATTAGGAACTACAATTTCTGCAGCATCGTAGACCTTATTCCAACCCGCCATTCCTCCTCTGACACTTTTTACATTATATCCTAATTGATTGAGTAATCTTGCTGCCATCATGGACCTGTTTCCGTGAGCACAAAGTGTGACAATCTCTTTATCTTTTGGTATTTCTCTGAGCAAGTTAGAATCATTCGTAAACAAGCGATCAACAGGAATCAATTTAGGTTTTTGATGATTATCATATGATAACTTCCAAGATTCATATTCTTGAGGTGTCCTAACATCCAAAATGAAAATATCCTCGTGATTATCTATTTTCTTTTTTAATTCAGTGGGGTCAATTTCTTGACTATTGCCTGTCCTTTGACCATTCATATATTATTAAAGAAAACCACTAACCACTTAAATAGATATTTAACTGTTGATAAATAGTCGTAAACGAGATAAGCACATTTTCTGTAAACTTATGTAATTACAATGGAACTAGTTAATAACATTGAATAGTGAAAGCTAAAGACTGGAATAATTTAATAATAATGGAGAAATAACCAAAATTGATTGAGTGAATCCGATATCTGTCTAAATTGTAAACATATGAGGAAGGCTCATAGATACTTTCTAGGGCAACAAGATAGTGATCATCGGTGTGGGGTTTGTAAGTGTCAGCAATTTACAGAAGAATAGTTATTCAGTCAGAATTTGACATAATTTTCGGGCCCGGAGGGACGAAGAACAAAATTTGTCTCTAAAATAGGATTCAATATCCAAATATCAAAATCCTATTACTTTGATAGGGACCAGTGGGACTTGAATCTTGCTATTTTGGTTGTGTTTAATAGTCAATACTAGATAAAGATGAACGAGAAACATCTTTGAAGAGTGTCTCTACCGTTAAAATAAGACTACGGGCACGCAGCAGTCAGCAACCAGATTTTGGAACATATCATCACTCAACGCCACTAGCTTCACAGAAGATAAGGGAAAAGGTCAAGATGCTATTTACAAAAGTCTTTAGTAAC
>JALYLJ010000055.1 GCA_030774295.1 Thermoproteota archaeon | reverse complement strand
ATACCTAGTGTATGAACAAAAAACTAATACGAAAGGAAGTGCGATTATGAGCATTTTATTAAAGGCTCCGATCAAAAAGACAGGTTTAATAACAAAAACTAAGCACGTTGCACCAAAAACATCTTCGATCTTACTTGTATCTGCAGCAATCTTTATTGTAGTAGTTTTGTTAATGTATGTCGGAATAGCATTTACTGAAGGAACGATGAAGGGGTATTCCGAATGCAGAGGTAAAATAGTAGGCTTCGAACAAAAGGGAATGTATGGCAGCCCAGATCAATTCAAATTAGCCCTATCATATTGCGACCCAAAGTAAAATAGAATTTTTTTTAAATGAACTTTTGGATGAGTTCAATAAAACCTGCATGGAAAGGGGATTATAGGATTCTAGCCGTTAACGTGCTTGGAAGAAAAATAGCCCCCAAGTAAGTAGGTAAACTTTAAAAGTCAAGAATGCAATAATCTAATAAGGATTCCGTTTTAATTTATTAATACATAAATACAGAGGCTATAATTTAGATTAAATAACCATGATTCAAATTATTTAGCTATCCTTGGATATTAATGATAAAAACTATAATCTTTCTGTTGAAATAGATAAAATACATCTTCGGAATCCAACAATGCTTGCTTCAGGGATTCTCGGAATATCTCAAAGTATTTTCGAAAGACTGTATAATGAGAATATAGGCGGGGTTGTAACCAAGTCCATCAGTGTGAATCCGATGAAAGGATATCCAAATCCGACTGTAATTCCAATCGGAGGTGGAAGTTATCTAAATGCAGTAGGCCTGTCAAATCCTGGCGTTGATGCATTTTCAAAGGAATTATCTAAAAATAAGAAAATCCCAATAATGATTAGCCTTGTCGGTTCTTCTGAAAAGGAATTTTCAAGGATGGTCAAAGTTTTCGATTCATTGAGCATCTTAGGTTATGAAATCAATCTCTCCTGTCCTCATGTTTCTAAAATGGGTATGGAAGTCGGTGATGATCCAGAGGCGGTAAACAAGATTGTAAAGACCGTAAGGATGAATACCACAAAGCCAATCTCTGTCAAAGTGGGTGTTGGCTCGATTGATGTTGTCGAACTTGCAAGAGTGGCAATAGATGCAGGCGCTAATATCATCACCGCCATAAACACACTAAGGGCAATGACTATTGATATAGAAACAATGATGCCAGTTCTGAGTAATCGAGTCGGTGGATTGTCAGGAACCGCAATAAAACCGATCGGAGTGAGATGTGTCTATGAAATTTCTAAAAATATTAAGGCGCCTGTGATAGGATGTGGCGGCGTTTCGTCGTGGAAAGATGTTATCGAGTACATGATGGCAGGGGCATCTGCTGTACAAATAGGTAGCGTGTTAGGATCTAATGGCCCTAAAATTTTCAATCGGATCACTAAAGATTTAAAAAATTATGTTGAAAAGAAAGGAATGAAGAATATTAGCGAGATAATAGGAATTGCCCACAAATATTGATAACAGGAGAGTAGTTCGGATTGAGCAAACTATTGTCGAAACTCCTACCGTCAAAACTTTGGTTTTTAAAGATAGTTTGAGCCACACTGCGAAACCCGGACAATTTCTAATGATATGGATTCCTCGCATCGAGGAAATTCCAATGAGTGTGATGATAAATTCTGAGGATGGTTACGCAGCAGTTACAATAAGAAAATCTGGAGTTGGCTCCACTGCGTTATTTGAGCGGAAGACCGATGACCTTGTTGGTTTACGAGGTCCATACGGCAACAGTTACACATTCAAAAAAACTTATAAAAAAATATTGATAGTAGGAGGAGGGACAGGACTCGTGCCATTATTAAGATTGGCTTCCTATGCAAGGAGGTTGAAAATTCAGAGTACTGTGGTTATAGGCGCAAGAACAAAAGGAGAAGTTTTCTTTGAGAATATCGCAAAAAAAATCATTCAAGACACTGATTCATCACTAAAAATTTGTACGGATGATGGTAGTTATGGAATTAGAGGTACGACAGTCGAAGTGATGAGTAAAGTATTGCACGAGAATACTTTTGATTGTGTCTTTACATGTGGTCCTGAACTGATGATGAGAAAAGTTGTTGATTTGTCCAATGAAAATTCAATACCCGTACAGGCAAGTCTGGAAAGATATATGAAATGTGGAATAGGTATTTGTGGAAGTTGTTGTCTTGATGGTTCGCTAGTTTGTCAGGATGGAACAGTTTTTAGTGGAAGACAACTCTCAAAGATGCTGGATTTTGGTATCTCTTATAGGGATAAGGATGGACAAAGAATTAACTATTTTTGATCAATTCCATTTGCATTGAATATGTGAAATGAATATGTGAAATAGTAGCCTGCGTATGAGAATGCAGACATTCTTTGTCAATATTTATCAATCCAGAAAATAGTCATACTTATCTACTTAGTTTTTATCCAAATCTGCAACTAGCTTCATGTTCTAAAATGAAGAATCGTTCAGAGATCGAAATAATGGCTGCCATCCTTAATGCGGCAGTTTCAAATTGGGAATACAAAACTACTATCATGATAAATGCAGGAGTATCACATTCTCAGCTAACACGTTATTTGATGACTGCCGTTGATAGGAAACTAATGGAGTATTCTGAGATCACAGGTTTATACAGGACCGCGGAGGCAGGACTTATATTCATAAAGAAGCACGAAGAGATGTGTAGGATTTTCCCCGCTATAGCTGATTTACCTGAGGTTTCTAACAACGATTGTGTCATAAAAGGTTCTCTAAATGAGTAAACTATCTTGTTGTAAAGCTCACTGATTTAGATATAACCTGATTCTAAGTCACTCACTGATCTTGCATTTGGCCGAACTTGTTGAATCTCGGCGTACATTTAGATAGGTAGTAAGGGCAACACCTTCAATTTCACCTGCAATTGATTTGATATTTCTGGTGCTTGATAAAGTCACATCTGTGAAGACAATTCAGCGATCCTGTATGATGCTTTTAGATGTTCTCGTTTTTCTTCAGGTATGTGGATCAAACGCAATATTCCTCCACCTACCATATTTTATGAATAAAAAGTTAGTCCTATCGATTACACTCAGTCAATTCTCTTAATTTCCTTCGATGTTTCGGTCAAGTAATATCACCAAGCTTTTCATAGCATTCCTTTTCTCTGTTTATCAAAATTATATATTCAAGCTTACAAATAATAGTTCAACTAATCAATGACTAAAAAAATCGAAACAGCACTGACCGATTGGCATACCAGTGTTGTCAGTAAAATAGCAACAGGCGATCCTTCAAAATTGGCAGAGTATGCTCTACACATTTCACGCATTGTAGCATATGATAATTTAGTTATTGATGATGAATTGTCAAAGATTGGTGATATCGGCAGAAAGATTGCAAAGTCTATGAAAAACTCTGAATTTAGGCCTACTCAATTGATCGAGAAAATAAATCATCAATTGTACAAGGTTGAAAACTTTAAGGGGAATCGAGATGATTATTACAATCCTTCAAACAGTTTGCTCAACACAGTGATTAAGAGAAGGACGGGAAATCCTATTACCTTGTCGATACTATACATTCAATTGGCCAATTCATTAAACTTTGCGCTCTATCCAGTAAATTTTCCGTCCCATTTTATGGTAAAATATGTTTTGGATGATGAAGAAAATGAGATAATAATTGATCCATTTAACGAGGGGAGAATAATGGACGATTACTCTCTAAAAGAACTATTGGACCATTTTTATCCTAAAATGAATATTGCTTTAACCAGAAAATTGGTGGCCAAGGCATCAAATCCAGATGTAATCATACGTATGTTAAACAATTTGAAGACGAGCTTTTTTGAGTGTCAAGATTTGGATAGTGCAGAACTTGTTAATGAGATGATATTGGATATCAACAGAGATGACCAACATAGTCTTAGAGATAAAGGAATGGTGTTTTTACACAAAAAGAGTTATTCGCAAGCGCTAGACTTTTTTAATCTATACCTAGAAAAATTTCCTGAAGCTAATGATGTTGATACCATACTAGAATTAATACGAAAGTTAAAAACTAACGATTTTTGAAATAATTAGAAGGTTCAGATTACCCGAGATATCAAAAATGATATATTTCTGCTATTCTGAATGTTTGAATCACCATGGAAGATAATCCCCAATTATTAGACTCAGTGTTCCTCGATGGGTCCAGAAAAATAGTAGTGTGTAAAAATGATATTGATCTAAGTAAAAAAAATGATAACACCATATTCATTTTAGGTGTTGAAGAATCACGAGGCTCTGCAGGAGGGAGAATAGGGGGCGCAGGATTTAGGAGGATAAGTAAGATTGGTTGTTATGAAATTACAAACGGGAACATCCAAAAAATATTTGAAACTGAAAATGAAAATGCTATTTCAAATTTTGAAGTACCATTAAGTGCAGTGGCTATGGACATTGGTTTATCAAACGGTGCCCCAAAAGTAGTACAGGGAGTCGTCGACGAAGAGCTCATAAAGTCTTACCTCAGCTTGATACAATAGATAGCAAGTGCTTTGCTTCACAATATCCGATTCAACAATCCGATTTACAGATTGTGTTCAAATGTTCGATTAGTTTGAGATTATGGAAAACCAACAAACCAACCAGCCACTGCCCCCCTTGCAGGTATGTTGAATTATTTCTCCAACAATATTGTATGGTCTATTCATAACTGTTTATTATGATATAAATTGGGATAGCAATCAACAAGATGATACTTGATAACACACAGCAAATCTATAGCAGTTTTTGATTCTGGATTGGGGTCTTTATCTGTGATTAGACTTTTACGGAGTCAGATCTCAAAAGAAAATATTATTTATTTTGCCGATAAAAAGAATTTTCCGTACGGCGAAAAATCGACCCATGAACTGGAGCAAATAATGGTAGATACCATCAAAATCCTGATGAGTTTTGCTCCAAAGATAATTGTAGTTGCTTCTATTACCCCGTCCATTCAAATATTGAACAAGATAAAATCCATGAGCCATATTCCCGTTATAGGTGTCTCTATTCCACTGAAAGAGGCTTCAACAATTACAAAACGGAAACATATTGGAATAATTGGCACTAGGGCGACCATAGAAAGCAAGCAATTAGACGAACAAATTAAGTCGGTAGTACCTCAGGACATTTTTGTTACTAAGTTCGACGCCTCAGAAATAATACAAATAATTGAGAAAGGAATTTTCCTTCAAGATAATAATTATACCTCTGATTGCTTGTCGCGGATACTTAAAGGGATGGAAGACACAAATCTAGATGTCCTGGTATTATCAAGTACGCATTTGTCTTTCATAAAATCACATCTAGTCTCAATGTATCCTTCAATAAGGATCATTGATCCTGCCATTAATGCAGTAAAAGAAATTAAACATTATCTCAAATCACAGAACAATTTAAGAAAAAGTGGCCTAGGGCGAATTAGGATCATTGTTAACGGAGACAAGGAAGAATTTCAGGGACTCCTTAGAGAAATGGGGCTCACCGGTCCTGTTGAAAGTTTTGAAAAATAATGATGGCATTTGTAGCTGAAGGAAAATTTTTGCCTGAATTCTAATCAGCGATTACGTTAAATATTCATAAATCACCACTTTAGAAGATGGCAAGCCGACCTAATTGGGACACGTATTTCATGCTTCAAGCAGAGGTAGCTAAGTTACGATCAAATTGTTTGAGTCGTCAAGTTGGTTGTGTAATAGTTAAAGACAATAGACAAATAGCTACAGGATATAACGGCACACCTTCTGGTATCAAAAACTGTTTCGATGGAGGTTGCCCAAGATGCCTTGACAAGCAGAATAACAAAATAAAATCTGGCGAAAATCTAGAAAGGTGTTACTGTACTCATGCAGAAGCAAATGCAATAATGCAGTGTGCGCTTTTTAGAACCGGCAGTACTAAAGGTTCCACACTTTATTCAACATTTTCACCCTGTCTAGAATGCAGTAAGATGGCTATTAGCGTAGGAATTGGTAGGATAGTCATTCTTGATTCTTATCCAGAAGACGGTATTGAAATATTAAAACAAGCAAGCATTCAGATATCTACATTAGAAAAGGGCGATATTTTATCCTGGATTTCAAATTTGAAGGCGGTAAATACCTAAACACCATCAAATTCTATCTATTTCTCATACAGTTATAACCAAATTATCTATTTGAAAACTTGTTTTGTTTTTAAATTACATTTTTTAAAGTAGAATAATATGGATGTAATAAAATGGCCGATGGAAACTCATTTATAAAATATTTACCTACCAGTAAATGTGAAATTGAGTAATACATTTGACCGTGGTTCGAAATCGACAATCATTATGACATTCCTACTAACCGCTGTAATTATCTATACTGCTATCTCTCATCAATTGTTATTTGCACCTCCACCCGTGATGATGGTTGATCCGACGCTTCATCCAGAGAATGTTACTGCATCTATTGGCAATCTTATTATGGTTAGCTTTAGTTCGGGCACAGGAATGAGAATGCCTGAACCCGATAAGCCGACAATGGAAGTTTCTTATGTGGGTGGCGGTAACTATAGGGCAACTACCAATATTTCAGACTTTGGAACTGTGATGATTGAATCCGGAGCAAATGGATCGTCTACAATTCATGGACAGGGAATGATAATGGATTCGAAAGGTGAAGTTGTAACTTATAGAATTCAAGGCGTGGGCAATATGGGTGCTGACGGATATTTTAGAAATCATGGAATGATATTCTTCAATCCTTCAAGCGGTGTATTTAATGAACTTTCGGGAACTGCTGGTATATTTGCAAATGAGGTAAATCAAAAAGGAAATGCAGTAACCAAAGTTTGGGAATTACAGTGAGCTTCTGTAGGGTTGTAGTGTTCTGTCGGGTTATCGTCGGATGACTTGACTCAACCAGTAGCATATACAAGGAATACAGCCGATGTTAGCCCATTACTAGTAAAAGGTAAAGAGATAACAAAAACTAGACCAAAGACATTCATATCTGATGGTGCACATAATTTTCATCCTGCATACGAAAAAGAACTGTACACTGTAAAGGGACTAAGAACCAAGCACATTGCACATATCAGATTACAAGGCGATATGAATAATAATAAAATGGAAAGAATGAACGGTGAAGTTAGAGATAGAGAAAAGACAATGAGGGGATTAAAGAAAATGGATACTCCTATTTTAAAGGGTTATCAGTTATACCATAACTACATTAGAGAGCATGAATCACTAGACGGAAAGACACCTGCTGAAAAATGTGGAATTAAGATCGGGGGCAAAAACAAGTGGATAACGATTATCCAGAATGCAAATATACCAACTGAATAAGTCTTATATAGTAAAATTCTCTTAGCTATGTAG
>JALYLJ010000054.1 GCA_030774295.1 Thermoproteota archaeon | reverse complement strand
GGAGTATCTTGCACAGCACTCTGATTGTTTTTATCTAGGGTAAGACTTGAAGGTAATTCGTTTTCGAGACTACTTGTTGATGAGTCATCACCCACCTTGGCAGTATTACTGCTTAGCGTGTCAACAGTCTCTGCAATCATTCCATCAATCGATCCAGATAGGACGTCATTTACGGTCTCAGTTATAGAAGAGGAAGTATTTGGAGTATCCACAGTAGGCAGTCCATTAGGTGTAGTTAAGTTTGGCTGTATACTGGGTGCGGTTAAGTTTGGCTGTATACTCGGGGTGGTTATGTTTAGTGCGGTTATGTTTGACTGCGCGTTTGATAGATCATAGTTAGCAAACAAGACAAAACTTATGAGAGTCAGGACACAAACAAAGTATAACTTGAAATTTCTCGACACTCGAAAAGGTCAAGAAAATTGCTAATAAATCATCAGGTTCACATGTTCTGTCTTCAGGGTAAATAATTGTGATCCTTGTATCTAAGAATTTCCAGATACTCGTTATTACTTTTCTCTTTTTTCCAACAATGTACTTGAGATTTTAGTAATTTTCTATCATCTACAAAGACAAAATGACACAACTATACCAAAAATCAAATTTCTTTATGTTTTTTTAATTTCTCTAAAGCTCTTTATCATATTAGTTCGCCGACGTTGGCTTAATTATCATCAAATTAAAAAGTGCAAAAAAGCACTAAATTAGTATCAAGTTGAAAACTGGAAAAAAGACTGCGAGTTACTAATTATGAATATCGATCATAGAACAATGGTATGTAACAAGAGAAAAAAAGGATTATCAGTCCATTAAATGCCTGACATCTCCTTCCAAGATACCAGATTCATTATGAAGTCTATCAATGTGTTTTGAAAGCCCTTCTTTTGTATCAAAAGGAGAACCACAATATGCACAGCTGAAATTTGCCTTACTAGAGTCCTTAACATATTCTATGGACTTTGTATCAATAATGCATACTGGTGTTCCATGTAGAACTTCATCTATGGATGAAAGAGCGATAGATTCCATTTTCCTCGAAATATCTTCGCGTGAGATTATTCCAAGAACTGCAGAATACGCGTGAACCATTAATTGTCGTACATTGCGTTTGTTCATGATGGTAAGAGCATCTTTTATTGTGTTTTGAGGATTTACTGCTAGAACTGGAGACGTCATTATTTCCCTAAGTTTAATCTTGGAAGGATTTTTTCCCTCAGATGTTACCTTATAAAGTATATCTGTCTTGCTTACCATACCTACTACTTCTCCAAGGTGTGTTGCAAGAACACTGCGCTGATTTCTTTCCTTCATCTTCTTTATTGCTTCATCTAAATTCCTATCTGCTTCAAGTATAATTGCATCATTATTCATTAGATTTCCAACTGGCCATGAAAGGAGTGACGAAATGCTTTCAGAAACTAACGCGCTTGTCATGAATATATTATTGGGAGGATATATTTATATATATCCACAATCAAGGGCGCTGAATAGTAGTCACAATCTGTAACCTTGGCGCCACAACAGGTTATCTTAAGTTCTTATTTCGTTGGCTTCTTGACCCTTTTTGGTTTAACCTTTGCGGTGTTCTTTGGGGTCTCTGTTTTTAAGAAAGCCTTAAGTTGCTCAATATTTTCCTCACGGCTACTTTTTCTAAAAGGATCAATTGGTATGTTTATTTTTCGAGCTACACGGATATCCGTTATCCCTGATTGTATTAATTCGTTCTTAGAATATCCTCTCCCATCTCTGAAAATTAACTTTCCATTGCTCACTGTTTTTACGATTCCGTGCTTTATGGCATCCTTCATAATCTACGAAATTCAGAGATCTAGATTAAAAGGTTCCTGTTAAAAATAATCTTTCCTACTCAAACTCAATTTTACAGCTTTCTCTGATGCGTCAGACTACGATTAATCTCAAATCAACGATAACGACTGTTTTGAATAAAATATATTATGTTTCCAAAAATCATCTTGGTCAAGGAGCTGAGCGCCGGGGTAGCTCAGCTTGGTCAGAGCGTTCGACTCATAATCGAAAGGCCGCGGGCTCAAGTCCCGCCTCCGGCACGTATTATTGAAACTACAAACCCGCTTTACACTGCAAAAATAAACAGATATTTATGCCATCTATTTTTTAAAAGTTAGTTGTCAATTACATTTGAAATTCTCAAGCCAGTTATTGATTTTGTAATTTCATTTATCTCCGGTCTGGGATACCCAGGAATTTTTCTGTTAATGATCTTGGAGAGCGCCCTAATTCCTATACCAAGTGAAATTATTATGCCTTTTTCAGGTTTTCTCGTCAGCAACGGGACATTTGATCCCATAAGTGTGGTACTTGCTGGAACATTCGGAAATCTGGTTGGCTCAATTCTGACATATTATTTGGGAATAAAGGCAGGAAGAGCATTCATATTCAAATATGGAAAATATATACTGTTTAAGAAAAGCCATCTTGAATTTACCGAGGAATTGTTTGAAAAATATGGCGATAAAATATCATTCTTTTGTAGGTTGTTACCCGCAGTAAGAACTTATATTTCTCTACCATGTGGTGTTGGTAAAGCAAACTTTGTTAAATTCTCAATTTATACATTCTTAGGATCCCTTATTTGGAATTCAATGTTAACTTATGTAGGCATATTATTTGGAAATAACTGGAAGAATATTGACAAATATGCAATATACCTAGATATAGTAGCAGCGTGTGTAATAGTAGGTTTTATCATATGGTTCGTAGTAAAGGTTCGAAGAAGAAATAAGAATCGTCAGGAAAATGAAATTTCATGAGTATCAGTTTATTATAAAATTCATGTTTCAAGAACTGTATCCATTATTTTCTACAGATTGATTTATTTGCAATTATATTATTAGCATAGATTGTAAATAATTAATGAATATAGGCATAATATCCGATACGCATGATGACCTGTCAAGTCTAAAAAACGCAATAAAGTCCTTTAATGAAAGAAGGGTAGATTATGTAATCCATGCGGGAGATTATGTTTTCCCAGGTGTAGTAAAGCAATTCAAGAACTTCAATGGAAAACTTGTAGGAGTTCTCGGAAACAATGATGGTGAAAAATTGGGATTATTGAGAAATTTTCAAGAGATAGGAGGAGAACTATACGGAGAATTTGGTGATCTTCGATTAGATGGACTGAGAATTGCGATATATCATGGAACAAGTGACAAGGTTACTGAAGCCTTAATCACAAGTCAATTGTATAATTTGGTTATTTATGGGCATACTCATAAGAAGCGAGACGATAAAATACACGATACATTAGTATTAAACCCGGGTTGTGCACACAAAGACTTTCCAAATATAGATGGAAATATTGAAGCAGAACCGTCTATTATAATATTTAATACTTTAGATAAATCTTATCAATTTGTCCAATTGTAATCCTTCAATGTACGATATCCTTCTTGGTAAAGTTTGTTAAAAATTTTTGGTATCTAAATCTATCCCTTTATTCGGGTTATTTTTACCTTTTCAAGTACCTTCCAGTATTCAACTTCTGCGCCTTGTACAATTTTTTCTCTAATTTCATCTTCTACAGATGAAGTTTCGAACATTTCAAATGTTTCAAGATCCATGACTTGAAAAATCTGTCCAGAAATGGAAATAATTTGACCGTTTCTCTTGTCTATCAACGGGACATCCACACTGGCTGAAACAGGTGAGACCAAGCTATGTTTTGACCCATCGAAAACTGAAATGGCAGAAACTCTTGCTTTTGCTGAACCATGTTTCCCGGGTTTACTATGATCGTATGACACAATTCTACATGGTTCATTATCTATAATAATATAGGAACCTACTTTCAGACTCCCTAGATCCATTGGTTTGCTCAATATTGGTCGAAAAAATAGAAAATAACTTCATATTTAACGGTTCTGATCGGAACTTTACTATCGTAGTTTTTCCAAAATAGAGAAGCTTACAAGATTAATGAGGGGAATCCCTTTTCTTGCAACATCCTTTCGTGTCTTTTCGCAATAATTCTGATCACTTTGGTGACTCTTCTTTCCTTCAACTTCCAAAATAATAATGTTATCTGAATGTGGGAAAATAAACGGTAATTTTTTGTTAATTATAAATTTTAGATTTCCCAAATTTGCACTCACGACCATATCCCTTCTTGCCAGAATACCCGCAATATCCCTTACCTCCTGATTGTCTTGATCGTATCTTGTATAATAAATTGAAAGGTAACTAACTTTTTCATGATATTTTTCGAATAATTCTGTTTCATTACTGAATAGAAAGAGGGAACTATTGGGACTCGGACATTTTGAAATCCCTTCTACTATCTTTTCCAGTCCATCATATTTTACAAGTATATAGTGATTTGAATTATTAGGAAAATACGGTTTACTTTCAAATGCAAATGTGGCTGTAGCAAAGTACAAATCTCTGACGACGTCGCAATCCTTCCAGTATTCAATCAAACTTTGAGCATTGTTATCCCGGGGGTAGCATACATAGCCACGAGGAGCAATTGTAGCATCACTCAATTCTACAGTCGTAATTGGAGAGGAGTATTTATATCATTTTTTTATTTTTCTAGTTGAACATATCTTCTCGTCCAAAAATGTAGAAATTCGAGTACGAATCCGTAATTATTTAGTACTTTGCGCAGTATGCCATAAGGCAGAATCAAGATTTTTAATTCTCAACACATAGAATGGCATAACAAGATAGCAAATGCAGGCAGAAATTGCTCCAACTGGATTTCTTAATGCTGTGTGAATAAATTCAATAACAGATGTCTTTAATGTTAGTCCATACTTTGCTTCGTAGCCAAGCTTTTTTATCTGATTATGGCCTTTTATGGCCCTTAACACCTGAGAACAAAAATCGACAAAAGTCCTTGCTGGCTTGAACATGACAATTGCGTTGGGATTAAAAACTACTTCATAACCCATGTTCGTTACTTGACTTTGTATGTAAAGATCTATTGCTATGAGGTTCTCAGGTATCGTTATTTTTTTAGCAATATCAGATCGTATCGACAATCCTCTTCCCATTACAGTGTATTCGGATAGTTGCTTTTTTCTTATTGAGGCCAACCAGTCGCTGATAAAAATAGTACCTTTCGCTGGAATTCCTCTATTTCTAATGGGTCTCGGATTGGAAGCACAAATTCCGATATTATTATTGACCTTGTTAACCAGTTCTGAAATACAATTTGGATTTGGTACCACATCTGCATCGTATAGCACAATTATTTCGCCCTTTGCATTTTGTATAATATTGTTCCAGGCACTTGCTGCTCCTCTTCTACCATTATTATGAAGAAAGATTATCTTTTCCGAATTATTCTCCATGAATTTTTTTATAATATTTGGAGTCTCATCTGTTGAATCATCGGATATAATAATTTCGCAGAGTTCAACTGAATCTAGCTTTGAGTTGATTACACTTTCCAAAATTGTGACAATATTTGTTCCTTCGTTGTACGATGGAATCCCAACAGATACCGTTTTCAAACTTCCTTAGTTTAGGATGCAACATATTTTATTCTTCAGATGCGCCCAGCATAATGAATCAGAGAATACACTTGTAATGCATTAATCAATCACATATGAATATATTTACAAAAAAACCATAAGGTAATATTTGACAATCCAAGATGCCTATAGCAAGTCTCTTATCAAAACGAGTAATCTCATTACTCCAATTATCATAGGAACAAACTCGTCTTCTAGTAACACTGGACTTCAGGTTATGACTGATAGAAACCTGATAAATAGACTTGAAAGAATTCTGTCTCTAAACATCGACAAGATAATCATATTTGGCGTGCCCCCTTTACATGATTCAAACGGAACACAAGCATTGGAGAAAAACGGAGTAGTTCAAAGCAGCCTGAAAATAATACGAGATAGCTTTGATAAGAAAATTCAAGTAATTGCTGATGTTTGTATTTGTCAGTATAACTTAACAGGTCACTGTGGAATTGTTAATCAAAATAACTACCCGGATAACGATAAGACCTTGAAACTGATGTCAAAGATTGCCCTAAGTTATGCTGAATCTGGTGCGGATATGCTTGCACCCTCTTCCATGATGGATGGATTGGTGTTATCAATTAGGAACAAACTAAACTTTAATGGATATAGAGAAATCAAAATAATGTCATTCTCAAAACAATTTTCTAGTCTTTACTCGCCGTTTAGATTGACTGCATACAAGAAAGTTTCCAAAATTGACAAATCCAATTATCAAATAAGTTATGCTAATTCAAGAGAAATTTTAAGAAAAGTAGAATTGGATTATCGTGAAGGAGCCGATGTTATAACCATAAAGCCTTCCATGGCTAATCTGGACATAATAAGTAGAATTCGTGAAAGAGTGCGCTGCAGGATAGCTGTTCAACATGTATCTGGCGAATACGCCATGCTAAAAGCCGCATCACGCAATAACCTGATTAATGAGTATGATTGGCTTTTGGGATATTTTGCTTGTCTGGCTAGATCAGGAGCAGATTTTATTATAACATACGAAGCCGAGGGAATAGCTGAACTCCTTAGTGCACCGTAAAACTCGATACTTTTAGTTCTTGACAACCTATAGTACTAGATTACATCCTAATTCAATTTCTAATATTAGTTCTTGATCGTTTTTTTCGCTTTTATTTTTTCATCTGGACTGCATTGACAAGACCCACCTGTCCTGGTCTTGATATTACTCTTGCTAATCCTAATTCGGTTTCAATTATGGTCCCCTTACTAATCACTCCTCTTCTTTCGTAGTCTTTGTTAGCCGTATTCTTGATTACTCTCAATATTTTTGACTTTGTAGTTTTCTTTTCTTCGGGATTTGATACATTTGCAAATTCAACAGTTTTTAACGCAGTCTTGTTGTTATCTCCACGTACTCTTCTTGTTACCTTGATATTACTTCCAATAACCGCCTCATTTGGATACCTATCTATTTCAAATTTGCGTCTACTGCGCATTGCAATTATTCTTCCGCCGGTGTACTTTCGACCGGTTAAATTCTCAATAGATTTTTTCATGTTTGCAAGATAAGTGGAATTGATCCATATTATGAGGTTTTCTATTGGGCAAACACAAGACTGGAGATAATCATTTTACAATCATTTTATTTTTCAGCACATTGAGATCGTTTATTCCAAAATATTCTTGAAATTTTCTGCTTGTTCTATATATTTTCATCCGTCCCAATCTCTCCGACTCTATAAAAGAGTGAGCTCTAAGCTCTTTGAGATGGGTATAAACCTGACTTCCGCGAATTTGGACCAGCCTCTTTGAAGTAATTGGCTGTTCATAGGCAATAAACGATAATGTTTTCAATGCGCCCACCGGAATAAGAGGCTGTTGAGCGAACCGTCTAATCAATGGCATATAGACGGGCTTTACTTGAAATACAAATTTATCATCATCAAGTTGTGCAATCTCTAAAGCAGTCAAAACGTTCTGCGTTTTCTTTATTAGCTCATCTAATATTTTGACTACTTTCTCTCTCGATGTTATTCCTGCAGCTCTCATCAAATCATTAATGGATAATGGTCTACCCGCAGCATAGAGAGCTGCTTCAATTCTGGCAGTAATTTCACCGTCCGGAAGCAATTGAGGCACTTGTCTGTCACTAACTAGCCAATGTTAATCAATGTTTTCGTTAAGATAAATCAATATTTCATCATCTTTTTGCTCGAGAAATATTTTTCTCTTCATGGCAAGATAAAGAATCGCAATAAAGCATCTGACCGTTTCAACTGAGCCCATTTTAAGTGTAAGATTTTTAAATTCAATACGCTTGTCGGCAGTAACAATATCAAAAATCATATCCTCATATGACTGTAGAATTTTCTCGAATTTTACTAAATACTCATCAAAGTTGAATGTCTCGACAGATTCCAGATTAAGTTGATTTCTTTTGGGTTTCGGATTTGCCAGTCCATTAATCATATTTTCAAGTACATGCAATAGTTCTTCCAATGTAACAGGATAAGTAGGTTCGATTCTAAAAGGAATTTCAAGTGGTTTGAGATTTGGTATTGGTTGGATATCAACAACCTCGACACCTTTCTTTGTTTTAGAGATTTTTTCCAAACGCAAGATACTTTCTACTTTTAGGCGATAAATTAATGAAGAAGACAAGGCAGCTATTCCGCACATTCTAAGGTCTTTTTTCCCACTTTTGTTGATCAATTTTAACAGCATTTCCAATAGCAAGGAAACATCTATTTCCCAAACATCTTTTTTTGACAACACAGATGGGTTGAAAAGCAAATCAAGTGGCGGTTGAGAAATGCTTTTCTTTGTTGTCATATCCGCCTCATCCGCCTCAGACATTTATGAGAATAACCCCGTTTAGATTATATTAATTGGTATTGTATAATAAATTTTAGACCTGCTGTAAAATAAAGTTAAGATTATTGGAACAACATTCAAAAGTCACTGTTTTGTAAGATAAAAAAAGTGGAGAGTGTTATCGTCATTGGCTTCAAAGAAAGAGATAAGGGACAAAGAAAATCAAGAACGTCTTGCAAATGCTATCAATACTTTAGATAGTATAGCGAGAAATAACAATATTCAAAAAAATATTCGAAACATAGTGAGGGAAATCTTGACGGGAATAAAGGATGAAAAAAATGGGTCTATTTCTGTCAGAGCGGCAAATACCATAAGTATGCTAGATAATGTGACTCAGAATCCGCAGATGCAATCTCACATACGAACGCTGCTGTGGCAAGTCGTTTCGACCCTGGAGAGCATAAGAGAATAGAAACTGGTTACTCAAATCAAGAGGAATCAACATTCTTGGCCTGTTTTAACTGAGGCGGAAGTTTTTCAAGTTTATGAGTTGGGTTAGCAAGATAGTGTCTAGACGCGCCTTCACCGCTAAGGACGATATTACAATTAATACATTTGTATCTTATAGCCAAATTATAATATACTTATACGCACATATCTAAAAAGATACTGAAGCGAACTACCACTTATTGTCTGACCAATCTCACTATTTTAGATGCCGTCGTACGATTCTGCTTTATTACCCACAAATCAAGGGACATGGCTAAGCGACAGTTGAAATAAGCTAGTCAACGATAGAATTTGTGTGCGCGTGAATTAGCATCAATCAAACAATAATGTAATGCGCTAACGCTATTTTAGAATGGTTAATTACACAATATGGTTGAATTAGATATTTATCAGATAAATGATTTAAACTATATAGTTCAACTTTACCAAAACGAGTACTATAAGATCACTTGAATCAAGTATTGGTCTTGGACTAGTATTGTTTCAATACAACTACGAAACGAATTGGATCTATTTTATCTGAGTTTGATTATTTCTCGGTTATCTGGAACAGTAGCTCTTATTTTTAATCTAGAAAAAATATTGCTGGCTACATTTTCCGACTTGGACCTTTCTCCGTGATTAACAAGTACTCTTTTTGGCTTAACCCTTGCCGTAAAATTCATAATCTGACTAAAATCACTATGTCCACTAAATCCATCAATTTTTTGACTCGCACATTTTATTGGAATGACTTTAACCTTGCCTTTTTCATCCATCATGCTTATCTCCATCAAACCTCCATCTATGACCCGTCTTCCCAGTGTGCCATTTATCTGATAAGAAACAAACATTATTTTGTTTCTCTTGTCTGGTGCAATTTTCTTAAAGTATTCCACTGATGGACCCCCTTCTAACATACCTGAGGTGGCCATTATGACGCTTGGATTTTCGTCGTTAAATACATCTTCCCTTCTTTCATATCCATTAATGAGCGTGAAGTATTCTGATTGAAATGGATTAACACCGTTTGACACTGATTTTCTTACATCAAAACCAAGGTAGTGTGCATAGGACATGTGTATAGCACTAGCTTCAGATATCATACCTTCAATGAAAACTGGTGCCTCCATTAAACGTCCTTCTCTCATTTCCTTATCTAGGACCAACATTATTTCCTGCGCCCTTCCAACGGCTGGAACGGGAATCAATACCTTTCCTCCCGCCGACATTGTCTTGTTGATAGCATCAGTGAAGGCTTTGTATACTACAGACTGATCCGGCATTATGTCAGCAGAATTACCGTAAGTACTTTCTGTAATTAGTGTCTCGACTCTAGGGTAAACTGAAACGGCACTATCAAGTAATTGTGTCCTGGCATATTTGTAATCACCAGAATAAAGAATATTATGAGTTCCAAAAACATTGATGTGTACTGTAGCGCTTCCCATTATATGCCCGGCATTATTGAAAGTTATTGTAACATCCGGTGAAATATCCGTTGGTTTCCCATAAGGTAAAGTTATACAATGCTTTATGACTTCGTTTACATCTCTTGTTTCATAGGGCAAAAAAGTGCCATTGCTTTTGGATATCTTGACTGAATCGTACTGGAGAAGTGTCATTAAAGGGAGAGTTGGTTCGGTACAATAAACCGGTCCCTTGTATCCAAATTTGAATAATGCTGGTAAAAATCCTTGATGATCTATATGTGCATGGCTTATGATTACTGCATCTATTTCATCCAGGTCAAAATTAAACCAGTCCAATCGTGGATAAGCGGATATACCTAATGGTTCTCCAGGATTAATGCCGCAATCAAGCATTATCTTGCTTTCAGAAGTTACGACAATGAAACATGATCTACCTACTTGTTTCACCCCACCAAGACAGAAAATGGCTATTTCCTCCTTGTTTCTCAACTTCGATTTGAATTC
>JALYLJ010000053.1 GCA_030774295.1 Thermoproteota archaeon | reverse complement strand
TCTGTGTGTCATCCGAATTATAAAATAGTTAAACCGGTGGGACGAAGTGGATTTTGATAAGAGAATCCCACCGGCCGTTTGTCTTAAAATGTTTTCGGAAGTAATCAAACTAAGTAATACAAAATATATGAATTTTACTTACCTAAGTTTACTTAGAAATTCTAATCTATTATAGATTAATTAAGACACTTATACCAGAAATTCTAATTCGGTCCACCTGAACGTATTATGAAATTTATCTGGAATGGTGCAAAGTTCTTTGTACTTAATGAAGATATAAGATTTAGATAGATTGTATATACCCTTTAAAAAAGATAATTTGGATATCGCGAATAAACACTACTATTGTATTTCTTTGGAAAATAATACAATCTCGTGTCTGTCGATACTATATTGCGTCCAGACTATCCATAGTTTATTTTTTGCTTCGAAAATCAGGGGATTTATATAATCTTCTTCTTGTTGGCTATTCAACTTCTCTTCCATGCCATGTGACCTCAAAGTATCACCAGACCATAGGAGAATAGAGGGATTTTTTGTATAATCACTCCAGGTAACAAAGAGCTTGTCGTCAGTGGCCAGTAGATTTGGCGAAACAGAATTTCCAGAATTATTGCTTAAATTTCTCACGTAATTGGTGATACTTTGGCCATCAATCTTTCTTAACATGATATCAAATGTTCTACTATGATTTATTGTGTCAGACCATGCTACATACATATCATTTCCTAGGAGTTGAGCATACGCAAGCCGAGATATCCCGGGAGTGTTACTGACATTCAATGCTTGATTGAACGATCTGCCATAGTCTTTACTACTAGTAAGAAATATTTCTGAATTACCTTTTGCAGACATTATTTCCTCCCATATTACATATATCTGTCTTCCGTCAGGTGTGGCAAAGATGCTTGGGTTTATTGAATTGATTTCTTCCTTTATCGTTGAATTCAAGGATGTATTGGAAGACGGCTCATTCAGATTATTATTGGATGCAGTATGGTTGAAGGGATAATTAACTGTTGATGTATCATCAAAAGATATCATCACATTACTTAGCTTTACGGGACCAGTAAATGTTTCACCTTGGTTTAAACTTTTTGTAAATACTATACTACATATAGGATCATCATGTTTGATATCGCATTCGGTCCAAACAATATAAATGATTGTCCCATTTTCATTTGTTATCATATGAGGATCTAGTGAATCGTCAGTGTTATTACTTAGATTGATTGTTTCATCAAAAGAATTACCAAAGTTAACACTCCTCCTAAAAAATATGTCCTTATTTGTAGAGGAATCATTTTCATTTGCTGCCCACACGACAAATACATTGCTTCCTGATGTTAATAAATCATGAAGGTGTACGTTACCAGTAGTATCACTCAAATTTATCAAATTTGAAAATGTTTTACCGCTATCTTGACTCTTCCGAAATAATAGTTGCCACTGAACTGACTGTTTGTCTTCCCATGTGATATAAACATTATTCTTGCTGGCTTTTAATTTAATGATGTTTGAAATTCCTGGTGTATTACTCACGTTACTGATACTAGTAGGTAATGCTGAGGCGTTACTGATTTTCGTAAACATAACATCGCTATTATTCGAATCCACATTGCTGATCCAAGAGGAATAGATATCATCCCCCGATACAGATATCTCGGGATTTATGGAATCATATGTTATGTTGCTTAGTATGAATGTAGAATTTTCAATCGCAAACGTACTAGAATCAAATACCGTACCTACCAAGAAAAAGAAAATCACAATTCCACAAGAAATTACTGCCTTCTCTATTAGACGGCCAATGAACGGTTGATTTGCTGTTTGAATTTTCAATTTTGCTCCTTTAAAGTGGAATCATCGATTACTCTGTGGGTTCCCATTTTTATGCAAACAAATAGTTAATATTCTCCTATACTTTAAAACTTTTTCAGACTTTCAGATAACCTGCCGCAGAAATTCATTTGTAATCAATTGTAATTTGCTATTGAAATTTGAAATAAACTGGAGACTATCATGTGGCTTGATTCGAGAATCCAGATACTAGATAACTCTGATGTAGAATGGGTCGGATCGTCGCGAGATCTTCATAGTTTTTTCCTCAGATTTGTGCAGCAACAAGATTCACCTCATCCCCTTTTCATATTTAGTCTCGATTGTTTTTAATGTTTCTAAATTCAATGTGGAAACATTCTTTCTCAATTTCTTGAGGGTACCAGATAAACTGATTACGATGACAGGCGGTTGAGTCATACTCAATGAAAATAAAAAATTATCAAGGTATTTTAGTTTGCATCCAATGAGCAATGTGTTTCCAAATTCGGAATCATAAAGCCTTAACATGGCAAGTTCGCAATGAAGAACTCCAAAGAGTTCCTTGAATCGTCGTACTATTATTTGATGCAATTGAACTGGTTTGTATAACTGAGTTTCACTATATAATATCGCGACATATCTTCTCTTTTCTCTATGTTTTAGCACTGACGAATCCACTTTGCCTTATTTTTTGTTTCAAGCCATTCAGATAAGTCTTCCCAGTAATTTGTAGGGGATATCCCCATGAACTTCAATATTGATTCTATAGTCCTGGCTGATACCATTTCATTCATCGAATATGCTCCACTGGACAATATGAACTGGCACTTGTTTGAATTACAGACTTCATGAATAGATTTTGCTTTTCTCATCCATCTGCCAATCATATGAGCTTCAAGTTTTCTTGCAGAGGAAATTGAAATTTCTATCCCAAGTCCTCTTTTTGCTTTACGCTTAATCCAATCCTTACTCTGAAGGGGATCGATCATAAATAAATCGGTTTTGGCATCTAACGTTTTCATGTTGTCTGAGACAATCAGGTATGGATAATAGTCAGCAATTGAATTTTTTCTATCCATCCTTAAAATAACGCCCTCTTGGTGTATCGATTTTGTTGCGTAGTTCGAATCAATACCTATCAAGTCTAGACCCAATATCTTGGACATGGTCAAAGCCATGTCAAAGTCAGAAACATGTAACCCAAGATCTATTTTCTTGTAAATAGATTTATCACATGATCCCTGAATTTATTATTTTGGTTGAACTCTTTTATTGGTTTGAACCTGATTCTGATTGAATCATGTTCTGAGAGGGATATTATTCCCTTGCATACGGATTGCTTATTCAATCTGATGTAGAAATTGTTTTTTTCATCGAAGGAATCCGATATCGAACCCAGAAGAAATTTTTTCTCGCCAATTTTTAGCCCTGAAATTATTCTCTCTAATAATGCACTTGATTCGCTGTGATCACATTCTGCCCTAATAACGCAAATTTCATTTCCCCAATGGCCTTCAGCTTTTGAGATCAAAAAGTTTTCCGTCGGTATCAAAAACACATCATGCATCTTGGTGAGAATTTTTTGGATATCCTCTGTCGCGTGAGCTACCACATGTATGCTTGTTGAAAGAGTCAATCTTGAAAAATTATGTCAAAATTAGGGAAAGATGACACAAATTTATGTTGAATCGGTATTCTGTTCGGTATCCCCAGGTGGAGTTTCAGTGTCTATATCTTCACTTTGAGTACTAACCGTTTCGTCTTCGGTTTGAGTTACTTCACTTTGAGTTCTAACCTTTTGAAAACTGGATTTATTTGAAGAAACGAGTTTAGTTTTCTTAACACCTATATGTCGCAACGATGCAATCTTTCTTCCTTTTTCCAGTAACTCTCTGTGAAATTCGCTATTGTCATCGGTAACTTGCTGTATGAAATTATTTAGATCCCATTGAGGTATTTTTTCGGATAATAATTGATGCACTACCCTTCTTAATTCATGCTTCTTTGAGGAGTTGATCCTGCGTTGAGTGAACGTTACAACTTCAACTCTAAATTCGTGACCATCATTTGTATTATAAATATGAATATGAGTAATCATAGAACTACCCCTCCTGACAAGGCTTCTTAGGAATTCCTTCCCATACTCATGCCCCTTGAAAATTGTAGTGGCCACACCCTCGTTCACCTTTTCTATCGCTACAAATACCTTGGTCTTGTGATCTGCTTGATCTTGTTTCTTGATGTCATATAGCGTATTTTCTACTACACGACCTACGGCCGTATTTGCATCTGTTATAGGTAGATAATTGATATGATGTCCTCCGAAATCTCCAAAAGAACTCGGCGAGTCCAGAATAAGCCATTGCTTGTCTCTCCATTTGTCCCTGACTCTCCCGCCCCTTCTTGCACCTTTAACCATGAAAAAAACCGTCTACGACCAAAATATAAGTCATGCCATTTTTAATAGAAACAAAATATGGAAGAAAAAAAAATTTAGTCTGACATTGGTTTCCCGTCAGATGAGTACTTTACCTTTTTATTTTCAGATGATGCAACAGGTGCGGCACGATGTCGAACTCTTTTCCCCCTGGAAGAACCCAAGATTATTACGAAACCTATGAAAGCCGCAGTGGTTATTGCATACATCAACATTCCATCAGCCATAAAATGGCTTCTCGGAGCTTGTTTAAAAATATTTATGCACTGTACAAATTAAATTATTGAAATTTATTCAATAAAAATCTTTAAAGCAATAAATATTTTCAATTTGCAATAATAATTCTTCAAGTATGGTGTAGAATTGCAATTAGTATCTCAGACTTTCATATGATAATTGCAATGCAAGTATCAGGAT
>JALYLJ010000052.1 GCA_030774295.1 Thermoproteota archaeon | reverse complement strand
AAGGATGGGACATGAACTTGATTCTATCCTGTCTGCGTCTTAATGCTTCCATAAATCCATTTATTCCATCGCCTGGTAAGCCAAAAATGAATTCAACTTTCCAATCGAGCAAGGCTTCAGCTGTGCGGATACTTTCATTGTAACTCATAAAGTCATTAGACCACTATATTATATATCTTAGTTTATCATATCCCTTTTTTACGAAGAACTAACCAAATAATTCAATATTATTTGAAAAGGGATATAGTTGCCCCAGTGTAGGTATATGGACACCATGTTGCTATAGGTCCAGCATGTGTAATAATGTAATCTTTAGGCTTGTCGCAGTGAACCCTGTAAAAGACTGTATCGCTTGCCTTGGCATACCATCCTCCATCATCGACTAGATCGCACTCTAACCTATTCGTTAGTCCCTCTATTGTCTAGATATAACTCCCATTTTGACTGCATTGTTATTGTCAATATTATACATTACTTGAACCGAGCGGCCAAAACTCCTGCTTCGTCCACAGCTAAAGTTTCCTTGAATCTCATGACATTGTAGTGTGTTTTTCATTATAATAAATAGGGTTCCTACGCCTCTGTTCATGATTCTGAGAATACAATATTATTATTTTAAATTATTATTTTACATTCAATGGAAATTAATTTGTTTTTCAATCTATGGCTTTTATAAATCCAAGCCAACCATTTAGTAACGTTTTACCTTTTGGCGTGATTGAATACAGACTCTTTTTTACCGGTTTCTTTTCACCCCCTTGGGGAATATCAATGCTTGTCACATACCCTTCACGTTTTAACCTGTGCTCAAGTGAATCTTTCAGCGTTGCACTTACCTTGTATATTTTTCCCTGACTTTTTTCGGCTATGACTTCTGATATCTGGGTTGAATTTAGAGGTTCAGAGGCTTCATTTAGAACCAACATTAAAATAAAACTATTCGAAATTTGTGCACCCTGTATCACTTCATAATTTTTTGCAACCAAATTCCAAACCCTCGAAGTGTCATTACTAGCAGAATCATTTTCTATCTTCTTTGAAGATGAGTGTCTACCTCCCTCATCTTGCTTGCCCCGACTCCTCACCAATACTATATGTTTTCTATAGTAGTTATAAAAGATATCAATTCATCATCGGTAGAATTGGAAGTTTATGCCTAGAGGCTTATTTGCAAAACTCATACATAATAAAATTAACAGATAGCCATTAGAAATTTAGACCGTAATTTTTCCATGCCTTTCTGTAGCCTTCTGAAATAGATCCAGTTAGTTGAAAGGCGTAATGCTGCGCCGTAACATCCTCAGTTCTCCCTTGCAAGGCTTCAATAGCATCCCTGTCGATATGTTGCTTAAGCACGTTATAATGATATTTTCTCAAATCTTTGAAAAGAGTATTGGCTGCTTCTTTTGTTTTTTCATTTGCTTTTCTAATCTCAGTACAGTAAGTGAAATGAGTTATCCTTCTGAATCTCTCCCACATTATAGTAGGCAGTAAAGTATAGTAACACATTTTTTTACCACGTTTCCACATTACAAGAATCGCTGTCATACCATCCTTTTCTGCAATATGTAGCTTTTCACAATCACATGTTCCCACTCTATTTGAGCAGATCTCTTTGTGTTGGATATATTCAAGTTCCTTTTCCCTAAGCCCCGATATTAGACCGATTGTAGTAATGAGTTTGTACGGTTCAGGTATGGCAAGAATTCTCATAACTTTATCTCTTAGCTCTGATTCATCTACAAGGTACACTTTCCGTTTGTTTCGTATATTCTGGTTCAAATAATTATTTCTGATTATCATTTCAACTAGATCCTTACAATCTGTGTCTTTACATTTGAATTTCCATTGCCAGAAGTCTGCAAATTTCCTCATTGAGCTCAGAGCATAGGACCTTATTTTCTCGGTGCCTTTCCTTAACTCGTCCGGATGTGGACCAAAAAATTGATCCTTGAATCTATGGAAATATGATCGCATATCATGCGCATAACCTTTCTCAATACCTCGCTGTTCTATCAACCACCTTTCAAAATCTTCTTCGTCTATTC
>JALYLJ010000051.1 GCA_030774295.1 Thermoproteota archaeon | reverse complement strand
GAATGCATCAAATACTGGTGAAACACTATTGAACCAAACAGGTGAAGTTGCTAAAAAAATCATTGGCGGCGCTGCAACAGTTCTTGGAAATATAAGTGGAGAAATTAAGGAAGGCGTAGGGGCAAAGTAGGACGTTAGTTAGTTGTCATAATCTTTTTATTTTTTCATATTCTGACGAGGGTCAGTACGATTAAGTACATTATGACGTAGCTGTAGTTTGTTATTATTATTTGTAAGCCACGAGAGTCACATTACTTACATTTTGGCATACAAATTACCTTCAATGGTATCAATTTTTAGTGTTGGAGAAGATGTGCTTTCGCTTCTTCCGCCGATTTAAAGGATACACCGCACTGAGCGCATCTATATTGTTTTTCATCGGAGGCCATAGTTATGTAGTATACGTCACGATATATAAAACTTTAAAGATAAAAGGGCTTCCGATACCATGGAGGCTGTAAAGACGACAATCAGAGATGAATGTGTATTTGCGTCAATGGAATGTTGTATGGTTTTTAAGCAATAAACATGCTTAATTTGGAGGTTGAAGTCATTTTGGACATTAAAGATGATACCATTGAGGCTAGCCTAAATTTTCGAAATATATTTTGAAATCAAATAAATTACCAATATTTTCATGCATGATTTAGTCTTCTTTGCAGACTCTTCTTTACATTAGACATACTTAAGTAATTGGACTATCGGCCAGATATTCAAAGTTGTTACCAATTACGGTTACATGTAAATTTGAGTATATCCAGCTAAGAAAAAATACAAATTCTATTCTAATGATCAATGCCTACATTCAGAATGCAATAATTCCTGCATAACTATCTCTTTTCATCTAGATTTTATAAACCGATAAACAATATATCCGAATATTCCAACAATTATTATAATTGCGATGTAATTGAAAATATACGAAGAGCTTTCAATCCATTTCTGAGTTGACTTTCCAAATGTATATCCTACAAAGGTTAGGCTTATGCCTCCAAATAAGTGAGCCTGCAAAGGTAAATACAATAAATTTTAGGAAATTCAAGCTACTTAATCCTGCAGGAATTGATATCAGCTCTCGCATCCCCGGTGCCATTCTGCACAGGAACACGGCTTTAGTTCCATGTCTGTCAAACCATTCCTCAATTTTTGTAAGTTTCTTATTGTCGAGAAATATGTATTTGCCATACTTAATTACGGCATACCTTCCTAACTTTCTGACAACAAGATATATCACAGTTGCCCCGACAGTAGACCCCAGCCCAGCAATTATTCCGACAATTATCGCATCAATTATTCCTCCGTGATTGTTGAATACAGCGTATCCAGCTAGTGGTAAGACTACTTCACTTGGAATTGGAGGAAAGACCGTTTCAATTAACATGGCAAGAAAAACACCTGCATAGCCATAAGCGCTAATCCACGATGTTATAGCATCAATCAACAAAGTAAAAGAATCCCCAGTGAAGTTGGTTTTGCTATTGAAGAATTTAATTGCATAGTTTCTTTTCCAGTGTAAATAACGAAACCTTGAACGATCAGTCCTATCATTATCAAACCATAAGCGATAACAATTGTGCCTTATTATATTTCTTATTGGCTGGCGAGCAGTTTTGACTCTAGTTTGATTCCTTTAGAAAACGGTACTATAAATTCTTACGAAAAGTAGAATTGCCACTTCCTAAACGACCACGAATAAAATTAAGGTAGGTCTAGACTAAAAGTCTTCACAGTCCTTTGTTTTGGTATCTCCTTGAGATGGGTTGAAATCCAAAATCTCATCGTTACCCTTGCCACAATCGAAATGATCTGCTGCAGCCCCTCCCTTGAGGTCATCATCCCCAGTTCCACCATACAGTTTATCGTTACTTCCTTCGCCAAACAGTTTGTCTAATCCAGGACCACCTTTAATTATATCCCTTGACTTCCCGCCATGTAATTCATCGTTTCCTCTATTTCCGTTGACCTGATCCTTACCCTCTTTAGAATCAATTTTATCATCCCCTGCAAGTCCGCTTATTGTGTCTGGATTTTTTGTTCCTAGCAAATTATCATTACCGTCAGTACCCGTTATATCATCAGCCCACACATTGTTCGGCATTACTAGTCCCACAAGCAAAGTTGCAGCTAAAAGACCCACTGCCAGTTCAAAGACGTGTCTTGCTTTCACTAGTATTAGCTCTCCATCATCACAAGTATAAGAGGTGCTTAACTATATGCTGAAATATGGAAAGGTAGATGATTAAATAAGAAACTACGGGTATTGAGATGGTTTTGCGTTAGTTAATGGAATGCGAGGACAGCAACAACGACAACTTGCGTCTTATGGTTTTTCTGTCTGACATTCACTGACCTAGATACAGACAG
>JALYLJ010000050.1 GCA_030774295.1 Thermoproteota archaeon | reverse complement strand
TTACAAGCTCGTTCTGAGAGACATTTTCTGGCAGTTTGAAATCTCTAGTTAATATTCCCGCACTGTTTGCTGCGGTCTGTTTATTCTTAACATATGTTGCGGATGCTTGATTATCGCCAACTAAGATAGTAGCTAAGCAAGGTTGAATACCTTTGTCTACTAAATCTAAAACCTCGTCTCTGATTATTAGTTTTACTTTTTGAGATACTAGGTTTCCGTCTATAAGTTGCCCCAAATATTCTAAAAGTTCACAAAGTTATTTTTTTGCTTTACTGTCTTTTATTCACTGGTTTTGCATTTACTGCCCGGTAACAATCACCCTTCTGCCTTGAACAAGTAATCTTTGTTCAGCAAATAGGTTCAGGCAATAGGGATACAGAATATGCTCCTGCTCGAGTATCCTGTCCGATAATGACTCATATGTGTCATTGTCCGACACAGCGACATATCTCTGCGCGATAATTGGACCTGAATCTAATCCTTCATCAACAAAATGAACAGTACATCCTGTAACTTTTACTCCATAATCCAACGCTTTTTTTTGGGAATTAAGACCAGGAAATGATGGCAAAAGCGAGGGATGGATATTCATTATTCTCATTTTGTATTTTCTTACAAATTCTGGACTCAGCAGACGCATATAACCGGCCAAGCATACAAGTCCGTTTTCAGGATACACATCATGTTCTTGCAATTTTTTTACTATTTCCTTATCATAATCCCAGCCTTTTGAATTGCTAGAAATAGTGCTTGTTGGAATTTCAAATTTTGAGGCCTTCTGAAGACCTTCTGCCTCTGCTTTACTGGAGATTACTATTTTAGGACTTATGTTGGATGCCGTGTGTTCTTTTAGAAAATTCAAAATTGATTCCATGTTGCTGCCTCTGCCGGAAATCAAGATTCCTAGGTTAATCAAACGCTCCTAATGTGAATGGTTGAGATTCTTAAATGTAATGAATAATTGAAAGAATCATGCCTAAAACAATTATCTAAATATTAAATAGTTTATTATTTCGGCTTGCTTTATTTTCTTGAAATATCACTCTTTTAGTATCACTTCTTTCAGAAATCAATCTTGATTTTTGAATCCCGGGATGATTATGGGGAATGCCGATAATTCAGCTCGACATTCACGGTTGATTTGGCATCCCATGGCAGAAGACATAGTCTGCTCTTACTATGGGAACAGAAGGGCAATACAACAAGTTATACCTTCATTTCATTTTGTACGCTTGTATCTGAATTTATCTAATTTTATTAATTCATGATATGAGCCAAATTGTGTTGTTTCTGCATTATCTAGTAACGATTCGTTTTTATCGTCAATTTCGTCATAAACTTTTATGATTCCGTAAACTGAGTTTCTTTGCGCAGGCACTCGACCAGCTGATTGTATCAACGATCTTATTTCCTTTGGTCTCATTAATTGTCCAAACTCAGATCCTGCAGATGTAGAAATACTTTCATTTATTAAAGTGCCGCCAAAATCGTTTACTCCGGCCTCAAGAAGCAATTGGGACATTTTCGCTCCCTCCTTGACCCAAGAAACCTGAATATTATTTATGAAATTGTTGAGCATTATTCTCGAAACTGCATGCATCTTTATCACATCTTGACCTGTTGGACCCGGCGCAATTCCCTTGACAAGATTATGATTATACATTGGAGCTTCTTTATGTACAAAGCTCAATGGTACAAATTCTGTGAATCCATTTGTCTGTTTTTGAATTGACCTTAATAAATCCAAATGTTTAGCCCTATCTTCCATTGTTTCTACGTGGCCGTACATTATAGTTGAAGTGGTAGATATTTTCAATTTGTGTGCGGTTGTTATTACATTGATCCAATCAGCAACCGTGATTCTACCTGGAGATATCAGATCCCGAACATCTTGGTCCAATATTTCAGCCGCAGTTCCTGGCAAACTTCCTAGTCCAGATTCTTTTAACATCCTCAGGTATTCTTTCACAGATAGTCCTGATCTATAGGAACCATACATAATCTCTTCAGGAGAAAACGCATGGATATGTATATTTGGTAATTCTTTTTTTATCGCCTTACATATGTCAACATATAAGAAGCCGTCCATCTTTGGAGGTAACCCTGCCTGGATACAAATTTCAGTTGCGCCTAAATTCCATGCCTCCTTAGCTCTTCTCACAACTTCTTCTGTAGGTAGAAAATAACTTTCTTCATTTCTAAAGTCTCTACTATAAGCACAAAAGCCACATCTTTTAATACAGACATTTGTAAAATTGATATTTCTATTTATTACGAAAGTCACATTATCACCAACTGCTTTTCTTCTTAAATTGTCAGCGACCATGGCAGTCATTATCATTTCAGTCCCCGTTGTTTGAAACAATTCAATAGCTTGCTTAATAGAAATATTTTTTGAGTCTAGTGACTGGTTTAGTATATCGGAAATAACAGGATCTATGTCTCTCAATATTGATTCAAGCATTAACTTGGCTCCTCCTTTACCAATCCAGTGCTATCGGACATCTGTGAAACATATTTCCAAAGATTCTTTGGAATGAACTCTCTTTTATTCATAACAAATTCCGGGTAAATTGGAAGTCTTCCTCTAAAGATATGGCCCTCCTTTTCAGTAACATGTTTAACATCACTGATCTCGGGCCAAGGCGATTCTGGATTTACGAAATCAATTGTTAACGGAGATATACCTCCCCAATCATTGATTCCTGCACCAATATAGGTAGAATAAACTATAGGGCTGAGATTGGGTGGAACCTGAATGTTCATGTGTGGCATGATAATCCTTGCCAATGCGATAGTTAATAAAAATGAATCATGTGTGGGCGGCAAGGAGTTCCTCATTTTAGTATTATACTTCGGGACATGATTTTGGATTATTATTTCCTGAATATTTCCATATTTTTGATTTAAACTTCTAATAACTATAAGTGATTCAATTAATTCTTCCAACGTTTCACCTATCCCAACGAGTAGCCCTGTTGTAATAGGGATTTTCAATTTACCTGCGTTTTCTAGAACTCTTATCCTAGCTCTTGGATTCTTGCTGGGTGCAAATTCGTGAGGCATGTTCTTACCAGTGAGTCTTTCACTTGATGTCTCTAGCATACATCCTAGGCTTACATTGGATTTTTTGAGTAGAGATAATTCATCATACTTTAATGTACCTGCGTTTGTATGTGGTAACAACCCTGTTTCTTTCAATACTAACTCGCTTATTTGTTCAACGTATTCAGCAGTAGTTGAGCAATTGTATTTACCTAACCATTCTTTGAATTCGGGATATTTTTGTTCAGGCCTTTCCCCAGTGACGATTAATGCCTCAGTACATTTCAGACGTTTGCCTAACCTTGCTATGTTTAGAACTTGATCCTTAGTCAAAATTGACAAGTCAAAATCTGAAAATTCTTTCTTATAGGTGCAGTAAGAGCAGCTATCCCTGCAGAGGTTTATCAAATTTATGAACACCTTCCTAGAGTATGTGATCGGACCATTTTTGCAAATGTCTCTAAGTTTTTGCGCAAAATTGCATAGCGATCTTGTGTCATATCGGCCCACCAATTCAAAAATCTCTTCCTTGCTTATTGGGGAATCTTGTACTCTTTGAACAAGGTCGTTCGATGTCACCAGATCTATTGCGTCCAGCCGAGATTTCAATGCCCATTATTATTGATGGACATTATTATTAATAATTTGTTTCAACAAACGATACGAATGATTGCCATTTCTAATTTCATTTCTTTTTGACACGCTTATAGATGAAAGGGATGCTGGTTGGTGCCAACGAAATAACTTCTATCGCGCCACTTTACTACTCTATTCCCCTTTAACTCAAATACGGATAATAAGAAGCAAACCGTTATCACCGTACACCCTACTACAAAACCTGCTCCATAGATCCATTTTTGAAGGAGACCGAAATGAGACTGTACAACTGCGCAGGCAAGCAACAGGAAAATTATTAACAAATTGACAGTTAGTAAAAGTCCACTAAACTGACTATCTGGAAAATAAAACAAGGAAAGCGGTAGAATTAGAATTGGCTCTAGTAAGATAAAGAAGATAAAAGCTGTAGCCATTAATGCAGATTTTCTTTTTTGTGTTCGCAACGGGATGATTATACGACGCAAGGCATGCCAGAGAGAACGGGGATCACGAGCCCAAGTTGCTTCAACAAAATTTTCACCTCTAACTAATCTTAATTTCATTCCTTGCTCTTTCACTCTACGTCCAAGAGCTCCATCTTCGACTAATTCCTGACGCACTTGCTCATGCGTACCGATTTTCTCATAATTCTTTTTAGATATGAGATAAAAACTACCAAAAAAATAGCCAATTTTATTTTTTGGATTGTTTACCCGAAGTGGTGAGTATCTGGAATGTAGAAACACAGATAGTACAGGTAAAGTAAATTTCGTAATCAAATCATAGCATAATAATTTAGGGACTAGTGTGACAGCATCTAGATCATCATGCATCATTGTATTAATTGCAGATGATAGGGCATCAGGTTTATGGACACTATCGGCATCAGTAAACAATAGAATTTCTCCTGTCGATTTTTTATATCCCTGGAAACATGCCCAATTTTTTCCAACCCAATCATTAGGTCTTGGTGGTGATTTCACTGTTATCAATCTATTATCTTTTTCAGACAATTTTGAGATGATTGACAAGGTCCTGTCGGTCGATGAATCATCAATCGCAATTACTTCATAGTTGTCGTAGTCTTGCGATAATAGCGATTGTAGACATTTTAATATTGTCCCTTCTTCGTTCCTCGCAGGAACAATAATACTAACTTTGGGTTTTGAATCTATTCGAAATCGTGCAGACCATTCCAGTTTTGGTGACCTGGAAATTGACCAGATGATAAAAATAAGAAAATAAGTCCAACAAGCAAGAATTCCAACATTGATTGGTATTAGGACTGCAAGCAGCACTATATTGAGCAATTGCTATCGTTAGTTGATTGGAAAATATAGACTATACGCTTTCAAAAAAAAAAAACAAGTTCATAATAATAATGATCTAATAGATTGATTTTTTAAGACTTCAGTTTAGTATCTCCAGTCAAGCTAAACTAGAAATTGAATTACACACCCAAAATCTGCTTTAGTAGTGCTCTATAATCTACATTTTCCCTACTGCCGCCAGGTGCAGGCAATTCAAAAATTAGTGGAATGGGACGTTTAGCTCTGATATTTGTTAGTTGAGTTCGAATTTCTTTTCCAATGTCTTCGCTTATTAGAACAAGACCCACATCACTAACGTTATCTAAGCCATTTATATGATGAAGAGCATCAGATGCAGATTCAACTTTAATACCTTCGACACCTGCTAATTGAAAGCTTGTTACAAAAATTCTACTTCCAATAGCCATGATTCTCAATTTATCTTAAACACCTATTGCCTCAGTTCTTTTTAATTCTTTGTGTACACAAATTCGCAAAAAAAGATTTCTCGTCAATGACATTACAGATAAATCATGGTCTCTTTTCTCTTCAAACATTGTCTGATAATCCGGATTTGAGAGTATTGTATGTTCTACTTGATGGAATAGGTGATCTTCCAAATCCTCAATTGAAGGGTCAAACTCCACTTGAGGCCGCAAAGACTCCGAATATTGATTCTCTGGCAAGAAAGGGAAAAATGGGTCGAGTGATAAGCGTAGGAAAAGGAATATCCCCTCAATCAGATATTGCCGTATTTAATATGCTTGGTTATAATTTTGAGGGGAAAAAGTATGCTGGAAGAGGAATTGTGGAAATAATAGGATCTGACATTGATTTCCGCGATGGAGATCTTGCATTAAGAGGAAACTTTGCCACTTTAGATGACAATAAAATAATTGATAGACGCGCGGGTCGGGATATCACAAGGCAAGAAGCCAGCAATATCTGTTCATTTCTGGAACAAAATTTAAAATTTGACGATCCAGATGTGTCAGTTAAAATAAATCCAACTATTTCTCATCGTGTAATTATTAAATTTAGAAATAACAAGAAATTTCTCTCTGACAAAATAACTAATACCGATCCTGCCTACGGTAAATTGAATGGAATTGGAATTGCCAAAACCGATGTTGATAATATGGAAGTTCAAGAATCTCAGCCAGAAGAAGATTCTGAATCCTCCAAGGTGTCAGCAAAAATTGTCAATGAATTTACTCACAAATCAATTGTCTTGATGAAGGAACATCCCGTAAATCTTGCTAGAATCTCAAACGGTAAGAAACCGATGAACGTAATATTGCTGCGAGATGCAGGAAATAGTGTACCGCATCTCCAGCCGATTAACGAGAAGTTTGGAATTTCAACCTCCTGCCTAGTCGATATGCCTGTAGAGATTGGAATAGCTAAAATAATAGGAATGGATCTTTTTCGCTCACAAAAAATAGATGATTATAAACAAAAGGCAAAAGAAGTAGCAGAAATTCTTAACTCTTATAATCTTGTTTATGTTCACATTAAAGGACCAGACGAATTTGGACATGATGGCGATGCATTGGGCAAGAAATCTAACATTGAGTCAATCGATGAAAATTTCTTTGGCATGTTTTTGAAATACGTGACAAGACAACACGTCGTAGTAATCTCTGGTGATCATTCTACACCCTGCATTAAAAAATCACACACAGATGACCCAATTCCATTATTGGTATCTGGAGATGGTATCAAAGGTGATGGAAGTCAGCGCTTTACCGAATCATGGGCAAATAAGGGATCGATTGGAACCCTAAAAGGGTCGGAAGTTATACCAAATGTCTTGAATATGATACGTATGGAAAAGCCGAAATAGAATTTCTACTGTTTGCAGTTATTTACTGTTTGGTACCAGTCAGGGTAACTTTACATTGTTCACATACCTTTTCATCAATGTTTCTTTCAAGACTATGATGTGCGTCGCATATGATGAGTGAGTAGCGCATATAATTGCACAGCGCAATAAATTTAGATAATGTCTTTGCAGAATATGCCCTATTTGTAGAAAGATCATCGCGAATTTCTTTTATCATACTCATGATTTCGCTTAATGATAATAGTTTTGCTATTAATTCATTATCACCACGCGTGCCTCTCAGATAATTGCTTACTGCAGCTTGAGTTATCCCAAGCAATCTGGCTACCTCCTCTTCCTTTAATCCTTTTTCGATTACCAGCTCTTTCGATAATATTGCTCTTACTGCCGGTATTAATAATCTGGATTCAACTTCTGATGGAAGTAGCATTAGGTGAGCCTAAATATGGCTTCTTAAATATATATAGTTTTTTCAATTATCTGGTACAGCGCAAAAAGTAGGCATTAAGTTTCAAGATAATTTTTAATATTCAATTCAATCATGAAAATTCACTATTTAATTGTGATATTCTGAATGCTTTTAAGAATTGGTCCATCACTGGTTTTATCGTAAACAAATTCTTACTAAAAACTACATTTATTAATACTCGGATTATTATTGACTAGATATTGCAAAAATTCGACGATTTAGACATGAAAATATTGTCGGAACTGTGTAAGAATGCTAATATTTCGGTGCCTCGATTAAGTAAACTATTATCAACTAATTCTTCAGTCCTGTATAGCAGAATTAAGCGTCTTTATAAAAGAAATTTGATCCAAAAATCGACTATAATCGTGAACGAACCTCTTTTAGGAATAAATGTCAAGGCTGTCGTTGGAATAAATAGAGATCCCAAATTGAAAAGAGAAATACATTCTGCACTTTTGAAAATATTTCAAATAATATCAATTTCTGAGGTGACAGGTAGGTTCGATATCTTGGTAACTATCAGTGCTACCACTCTCGAAGAACTCCACAATGTTGTTATAAAACAAATTGGCAAGATAGAAGGAGTTCAAAATACTGAAACGTTCGTTGAGATGCAAAGAACAGAAAAAGATCGCGTATTCACTTCATAATTTGGTCATTCACGCCTGAGAAGCGCAAACAGATTTACCGAAACGTGATATACCAGAATGCAGTAACACAATATGGTGCTAAAATCCACATTTGGTAATGAGGTCTGTCTCCAGATTGCATCTGAGATAAAGATGAATTCGGACGCCATTTGCAGTCAAGAAAATTGAGAATGCCTTATTTGCCCCTAAATGTTAAATCGTTATTTGGCTTATTAGTAATTTTTACTCTCACTAATTATAAGACAGCTTATCATCCATTCATCCTCCGATACTGCACTCGCGTAGCGTTTTTTCAATTTCGATAGATTCAAATATTGCAATAATGCCATAAAATGTGGAATTTTTGTCTTTCGTACAACATAAAGTAGTAGAAATACTTCAGACATTGAAACTAGCAAAAAAAACTAGCAAGGACGACTATGTGACTCACCTAAGGCTAGTGCTGTTGGGTATAGGCTTCGTGGGCGGTATTGCTTTTGTCATAAAACTGATTGCAGAATTTCTAACAACCTCGGGCAAATAACTAGAAAGTTTCGGCCAAATTAACAAAATTTCGAATAATATTAATTTCCTAGTCTTAGTAATCCCATACGATAGTTAGTTTGACAAAGATCATTGGAACTCTAGGATCACATTGTTCACTTCAGGTACTGAAAGGCGCAAAGGATGAAGGATTTAGGACGCTTCTGATAACGGAAAAAAAGCGTTATCATGTGTACAAAAGATTTAATTTTATTGATCATGTTATGCTGGTAGATAAATTTAGGGATATACTAGAATCAGATTTCCAAAAAAGATTGAATAAATTGGAATGTATCCTTATCCCTCACGGTACTCTTATATCATCCTTAAGCTCCGAAGAAATAGAAAATATTGATGTGCCTTTTTTTGGTAATAAACTCATTTTAAGGTGGGAGGCAGATAGAAACCTTAAAGAAAAACTGATGTTAGAATCAAAATTAAGTATACCTGCAACGATAAGATCTAAGACCGAAATCAAGGACCTTTGCATTGTAAAGTTACATGGAGCTGCGGGGGGCAAAGGATATTTTCTTGCATCAGATCGGAATGGTTTTGATGAAGGGTACAACAAGCTCTTGAATGAAAACGTCATAAAAGATGAAAATGATCTATATATTCAAGAATATGTTAAGGGAGTTCCAGTATTCCTACACTACTTTTATTCTCCACTATCAGGAGATATAGAATTCATGGGCGTAGATCGAAGGTATGAATCTGATATTGATGGAATTTCTAGAATTCCTTCAAAGCATCAGCTTAATGTTCCCATGGAGCCTACCTATAACGTAGTTGGAAATATTCCTCTAGTTCTCAGAGAATCACTTCTTGACGATGTGTATAAGATGGGCGAAAATTTTGTGCGAGCTTCTGAAAGGCTAATTCCTCCAGGTATCCCTGGGCCATTTTGTTTGGAAGGGGTATATACTAAGGATGCAAAATTTATTGCCTTTGAGTTTTCTGCTAGAATAGTTGCTGGGACAAATCTCTACGTTTCTGGTTCTCCATATTCCGATTTCCTTTTCCAACGTGACATGAGTATGGGTAGGAGAATTGCCTTTGAAATTAAAAACGCAATTAATAAAAGAAAACTAAACAGGGTAATCACATAGTATGGAATACGAACTTTATAGCTCGAAATACTCATCAATAAAATGACTTAGAGGTCATGAATTGACGTGACATACAATAAATTCTATTGCTGGATAAGATCGATCGAATTTATCAATCCATAAATAGGACTTTTCAAAAAATGTTGAACAGTTTTTACATCTTTTATATAAATCATTATTACTTTTGAATTTATGAATGATACTGTTGTAGGAACGTTTTCCCATTCTAATACTCCATTTGTATATACATCCACATTGCAATTAAACCCTGAAGAGTTGCTACCCTTATTTTTAAAAAATGTCCCTAATTTACCTTGCATGTCTTGACTTACTGATTGATTTGAAACTGGCTTATAGACAATCGTGTGATAATGAATATTGCGGCCATCAGTTTCAATCATTGTAAAGTTGGTTTTAAAATATGTTACATTGTCCTTTGAGACATCTAGTCTCCACTTCCCTCCAAGAAGATACTTTGAAGAAAGGTTTGTATTGATATCATTAAGTTCTGATTGTGTGTCGTTGGATTCACCTCTCAAGAACAAGATAGTGTTTATTGTTCCCTCAGCATTGAAAGAGGAGTTTGTTGGCTCGACACCCAAATTAGGAGGTTCAGTAACGGAAGTCTGTCCATAGGCATTAGAATCAAAATCATTATGCGGATAAAAAATAAAAATCTCAAAAATAACAAGTACTGCACTCAAACTTATAACAGAAATAATAAACCAATATCGAGTCAGTATCATTACTCAAAACTAGAAATTTAACATAACTTAAATTTTACTTCAGCAATCATCGTTTATTATCGTTTAAGACCAACATAACAAGTAAACAATTTTTTATGGAAATTCAAGTACTAAAATTAATATACTCACCAAAATTCAAAGAAACTGATGCTTGATGTTTGTGTGGATAACTATGGTATAACAGTCGACAACAAGGGTAAAAGGTTATACCTTGATCCAAATAGGCAGCCAAATTCTGATCTCATTTTTATTTCTCACGCACATACCGATCATCTATATAAATGCGTTAAGGAAAACGGTAATAAGATTATCACATCAAAGATAACTCACAAAATTGCAATGCATCGCGGATACAAATATGGAGAAACGTTTGAAGAACATGGATTTGAATTACTAAATTCAGGACATATTCTCGGATCAAACGGACTGCTCATAGAAGATCAAATGTATTACACTGGGGATATATCAATAAGAAAAAGAGCATTTATGGATGCGGCGGTAGTGCCCAAAGCAAAAACTCTCATAATAGAATCTACATTTGGCCATCCTGATTACGTTTTTCCAAATTTTGAAAGCACTATACACAAGGCTAATTTGATAATTTCAGAAATGTATCACCGAGGTATTCCAGTTATGTTGTTAGGGTACACTCTAGGGAAAGCACAAATTCTAACAAATGTATTTAGGCATTGGAAACCGTTAATCGTGCATGATTCTATAGATGAGATGAATAAACTTTATTCAGAGTTTGGGGTCAGTATGGACAATTACGTTACCTTCTCTGACGCAGAAAAATCCGACATGCTTTCTTCTCACCAACCGTGGTTATTGATAGCTCCTATTACATCATGCAAAAATGGTTTTCTAAAATATATGAAAAAGAAATATGCTGCCATATCCATCGGATTTAGTGGATGGGCCGTAAAGCCATATTACAAGTATGCATTAGGATTGGATCATTGTTTGCCTCTCAGTGACCATTGTGATTACAATGATCTAATATCCGTAGTGAAGAAGTGCAACCCAGAAAAGATCTACACTTTTCACGGGTTTGCTGAAAGTTTTGCAGAAAATCTAAATCTATTGGGATTTGATGCGGATCCACTTATTCGTAGAGGAAAAAGAAATAAAACTATGGTTAAACTAGATACTTTTTTTACTAAATCAAATCCTTGAATTTATTGCCATCTAATTATTCGAGCGTTCATTATCTATCTTTACTATACATGTCTACAGTTATTTTTCCTGTTCTCTGAAATAGGGAATTACCTTTTTACCAAACATTTCTATGTTTTTGAAATATCCATCGCCCCAGAATCTAATTATGAAGTGATTTGTTCCAGCCTTCATAAATCGTTCTAGCATTTCTATCACGTCATCCGGTTTGCCAACGCCTATTGCACTTCTTGCTACATCGTCTGGGATTTGCATTGCAGCTCTTTTCATTTGCTCCATTAATTCTGGTTTATTCATTGCGTACTCAGTAAAGTACCTACGGAAATCAAATTCTGAATCCTGTTGTATATTGTGGACCTTCAGCAGCTCTGGTTTGTATAAACTAACCTTGACTGCATTCTTCATCTTATTCCACGCTTCTTCGCCATCATCAGTAAAATAGACGTCTACGTCATTTGCGAATTGAAAATCGCTTATATCTCTTCCAATTCTTTTTGCATGGTCTCTGATAATATTTGCATGGTGTTGAAACAATGCAGGAGTATAACCTATTGGTATCCAACCATCTCCATATATCGCACACAGTTCTAGGGTCTTTGGGGCCCCTGCTGCGATGTATACTGGAGGTCTAGGTTTTCTAATGCTCTTTGCCTGCAAACATGCGTTAATCAATTTGTAGTATTCGCCATCATAGTTTACCCTATTGTCAGGATCGGAATCAAAAAGAGCCTCAATAACTTCCAGTTGCTCTTTAAATTTAGTTACCGGCTTTTTAAACTCTATTCCAAAATCGACTACATTTTGTGCTTCTCCTGCACCGATACCCAAAATAGCTCGACCATTAGTTAATCTATCCAATGTAATTGATGAAAGAGCAATGGTAGAAGGATGTCGCCTAATTGCATCAGTTACGCAAGTCCCTAATTCCACATTTCTTGTGACTGCACCAATTGCCGCAAGTAACAACCATGCATCATTAACAACTGCATTTTTCCACTGAGGTACATTTGAATGATCCATTGACCAGATTGAATCAAAATTAATTCTGTCGGCAATTTGACAAGCTGTCATAATTTGTATTTCATCCAGACCCAGTCTGGCAATATTTAATCCTTGGGTAAAGCCGAATTTGGTCCTCATTTTATAATGGAATTATGCATATCATTTGGGTATATAAGGTTTGGATAAGTTACGTCCTAAAGAAATCTAATAGATCTAAATTCCGTAACGAAAACTTTTCATTGAATATATATAAAATAGCATTGCGCAAAAAATATTGTGAGTTTCCGAGACTCTAAGAACACAGCGAGAGACAATAAAGAGCTTATTTCTGCTCGATTGTTGATTACGGGTAAAGTTCAAGGAGTTTATTTTAGATTTAATATGCAACAAATTGCAAAGAAAAATTCTGTAGTAGGTTGGGTACGAAATCTACCTGATGGGCGGGTAGAGGCTTTGTTGAGCGGAAATAAAATTGATGTTAACAACGTTGTGGAATGGAGCAAAATAGGTTCTGAGAATTCCAGAGTGGATGAGGTAAAAATCGAATATGATGAACAAGGTGGGGAATACAGTGATTTTGTTATACAGCACGACAAGACTTAGCTAAGCTGAATTAAAACTCAATAAAATTAAAAGACAGAGTATTATCAATAGTCATTGGCCATGCGTCCAATTCATTCTCCGAAAACAATCAATCACATAGCCATTAGCGTTCCAGATTTAGAGAAAGGTATGAAATGGTATCAAGAAGTAATGGGTTTCACAGTGGTTAGGGGTCCAGCCGAACTGGATACCAGTGATATACAGGTAGGTAACGTTCTCCGGAATATTTTCGGGTCTAAATTTAGGAGATTAAGAATTGTATGGATGTCCTCAGGAAATAATATGGGATTTGAAATTTTTCAGTTTATCGAACCCAAACAAGTGATCAAAAATCAACAAATTGAATATTGGGCTGGCGGGATTATCCATGTAGCCATCACTGAAAGAAATATTGAGGAATTGACTAAAAGGATTGTTGAAACTGGAGGAAGACAACTAAGTGATATTTGCGAATTGAATCTGAAAAAACACCATAAACTCGTATTTTGCTCAGATCCTTTTGGAAATATAATTGAAATCTATTCACACAGTTTTGAGCAATTTCATGCCAACATGTAAAACTAACCAAACGATAATTTCCTTGATAATTTCCTGTTTTTCAATATCTACTTTTCAATTGAATTATTTACTTTTTCAACGATTTTTTTCCAATTCAAGAAATATTTGATTGTTATAATTGACTGTCAACCAGCAACAACATTCATCCAATAAACACCCAGTACATTCAAGGGGCGATACACTTGCTCTGCAGTCATCATGACTACAACCACATTCTGAACATTTCAATATCATTTATGATCAAAAACACTAATAAATTTGATTAGAAACTTCAGTCTATTATCATACGAACACAAACTAATAATCAACTCATCAGACTTTTCATTCTTTTCTTAACCATTTATCGCCTTTTTTTCTGTATTTGTTTTTAACAGCTGCCCATGCTGCCTTGTGGGCGACTTCTTCAGCACTCTGACGCTTACCTCCTAGTCTTTTGGCCGGATTTTTGTATTGTTCTACCGCATTGGCATGTGCCTTGGTAAAAATATGCTGCGCATGCTTAGGTAAAGAATCATTTGATTTCTAGTTCTTGTGGATAATGCCATACTATTACCTGAACTCTTCCTGCTTGACGAATCTCTTTCCTTTGGCATTTGATATTCAGCTGCACATAATCCTATATATCTGGAATACATGATTTGCTTGGCATGATTATCACAAAAATCAAGAATGCATTAATGCAAACCTTTCTCATTGCCTACTTGACGGGTATTCTTTGGTTAAAAAGGAATCCCTTATCATTGATTTTTTCCGCCATAAGTCCGTTCTCTTTATTGTTTATTTTGTTTATTATTAGTGAAGGCAGGTATTTACCACTCTCTATAACCGGCAGTCTGGTAATGGCGTTAGTTGGATATGGGTTATCATTGGGCCAAGATATCTCTTTTTACAAGACCGAGTATAAGATTCAGGATGTCTTTGTTGCATCACCCGTGTCTCCAATTACTTACATGATTGGCTTGGCAATTTCTCAGATACTTTTTGGATTACCTGCATTATTGGTATTGATAACATTAGCTACTTTCTTCTTATCCTCTTCCATTTACATTCCTCTACTTCTAGTAACTATATTTCTCGTATGGGGATCGATGTCATCAATGGGATTTTTTCTATCCTCACATATGCTACACATGCGTAACGTGTCACAGATAATTTCGTTTGTTAACGTGATCCTTTCTATAATACCACCAGTTTTTTACAGTATTGAAAGATTACCCATTCAACTTCAATACGTCTCTTACTTTGTACCAACGACACACGCATCCCTAATAATTCAAAGTACCATGGGAATTTCTACTCCAAAGGAGTGGTCAATTGAGCTTGGATTGCTAGTTCAAGTATTATATCTGATAGGTTTTGTGTTTTTAGCTAAAGTAAAGGCTTTATGGCGCGAGCCATAAAATGGCCATTATTTTTTAGCAAGAAATTACTAGCGACCAAAACTGATCA
>JALYLJ010000049.1 GCA_030774295.1 Thermoproteota archaeon | reverse complement strand
GCGCCTGTGGTAACAGGTAAACCTCTCAACCAACATTGAAGCAAATTCGAATTCTCCATCCATGAAAATTAATTCATTTGGAATAAACGCATTATCAAAAATAATCATTGCTTCCTGTCCAGAAAATTTTGAATTTCCAGCATCCAAGTCGCCACTTTCCATACTGCGAGTATCACAGGATTGTCTTCCGTAGATATAGGTTATACCCTCCGCATCAGCTGGAATTGCCCCTACAATTGCATATTGTTTATCTTCATCCCGCAGTCTCATCGTAGGCATAACCAGTATCCAGTGGGAATTTATACAACCAGTTTGATGTGCTTTTGCACCAGATAAGTAAATACCCTTTTCATCTCGCTTTGAAATATGTACAAATAGATCTGGGTCTTCTTGCTGAGACGGACTGAGACTTCTATCGCCCTTAACATCGGTCATGGCACCGCCGATAACAAGATTATCATCTTGCATTTTACTTACAAATTTTTTAAAGCGTTCGTGGTAGGGTGTTCCGAATTTTTTATCAATTTCAAATGTAGTTGAATACAATGAATTTAGTGCGTCCATTCCCACGCATCTTTGAAAACAAGTACCTGTAAGTTGCCCGAGTTTTCTTTGCATTCTATTTTGATTAACCAAATCTTCAGCATTTTCTGCAATGTGTAAAAATCTGTTTACGTGTTTACCGGAAAGTGAAGATTCTGCTGATGCCAACTCAGGATCTTTGTCAGCAAGATTGTATGTTTCAGCTACCGCATTAATAGACGGTCTTATCATTGGATGTTCAACAGGTTCTTTTACCAGTTCACCAAACAGGTAAACCTTCATTTTGCGCCCTTTTAAGCTCTGAATATACTCTTCTCCTGTCCTAATCGGCATAGTATAATTACAATTCAGCTTGATAATATTTATATATTCTTAAGCAAATCAAGAAATTTTAAAGAAAAAAATAATGTCTTACTTCTTTGCTCCCAACGCCCTGTTTTTAAGTCTCATATTTTTTCCATGACATTTTCTGCATCTTGAAGCAAGTATGGGATTTTTTCCCCCGCAGTCAAAACATATTTTATAAAATAGTCTTCTCTGTTGAGCGATTTGTTTCTTGTTAGGATCAGTTATCGGCATGCAGAAATGAGTTTTTTCCATTCCTATTTTTGTTTTTCGAATCCTTAATTTCATTATTCAAATCTCAATTTTAGACTGCCTAACTCCATCAAATATGACTTATTTGGCCAGTTGGATTGTAATTTGATGGATTTGGCGATTTTATGATGAAAACCTTATCTGCGATGACCGCTATTATAATAACATGTCAACTGGGCAGTCGAGTAAAACTGCTGAAGGGCTGAACACATGGAAATGTGAAATTTGTGGAAAGTTGTTTGATAATGTTGAAACATTAAATTATCATACACTTCTGGAACACAGTGAACACAGAAGGCCCCCAATTGGAATTGGTTAAGATTATTCAAAACTGCTGCTTTACATGGGTCACATCGACCTCTTCATTATTGAGACAAATATAATAGAAAAGATGTCGGAAGTCTGGTATTGTAATTTGAAGTAACTGATGGGTGCTAATACGTGAGTTAATAATTTAGCAAGGTTAAATCGTTCCAATGCAATACTAGCAATTTTTATTACTCTTTACGATACCTTACCCTAAATGTTTGGAAAAGCGAAGTGTAAACTTTGTGGGCAAAGTGTTAGGTTTGCATTAAGGCACTTGAAACAACAACATCCAGAGACTTTGGGCGATAAAGATATTGAAAAATTAAAGATGGAAAATATTATGAAAAAATACTTTACCTAGTAATTGGGAGTTATAAGATTGCTGTCTTTACTAAATCAATTAACGAAAATTCACTCAGGACACTGATGACTGGTGCTATGCATGTTCCAAGAACACAAAAATCTAAAAAGCCTCAATGAAACAAATCGGATGAATATTGGCATATGAAAATAGATCTCGCCAGAAGGGACGAATATAGAAAATTAGCAAAAGAACAAGGATATCGTAGTAGGTCCTCATACAAACTAATAGAGCTTAACAAAAAATACAATTTGCTAAAACTGAATGATACCATTTTAGATATAGGTAGTGCTCCGGGTAGTTGGTTGCAAGTTTCAACGAAATTTGCAGGACCGGATGGAAAGGTTGTTGGAATAGACATGGATCCAGTTAAACCAATTTTGGATACTTCCATAATTCAAGCTGACATAGAAGATCCGAATATCATTCAAATCATAAATAATGTATGTCCATTTTCTTTTGACGTAGTATTATCTGACTTGTCTCCCAATGTTAGTGGAATCTGGCATTTCGATCATGAGAGGCAAATTTCACTAACTTTGATTTCATTGAAAATGTCAACAAAACTTTTAAAAAATGGTGGACACGCGGTATTCAAGATTTTTGAGGGAAACAATTCTGGCATTGTCAAACAAGAGGCTTCCAAGGTGTTTTCGAAGGTTACAACGAGTAAACCCAAGGCAAGCAGACAGAAAAGTAGTGAATTTTATCTTGTTTGTTTGTCATACAATGGAAAACGACTTAGTCAATAGGATCTAAAGGCGGCAAAATCAAATATTGTTCGGTGAAAAATCAAAGTGTTTCTCCTACTCCAGGAGTATCTTTTTCTAGTTTAGCAATTTTCTTTGCTAAATTCTCCATAGTCCCCGGAATATGGCATTTACACATACAATCTGCACATTCTAAGTGCCTGTTACTTTTGCAATCAACTGAGATGGATGCAGTGCTCAATTAATATTGAGAATATTGATGGATATTATAGACTTTACGTGAGTGAATTGCGGATTTCATCTCTTTTCTCTTTTTACGAAAGAATCAACTACTTAATACTTTGGAAAGATTTTATTTAATCAATAATATGTAACTTCCTACCTGATTGCTTAAATTGGATGTTTTATACTTCAAATTCACCAATGAAAAACTATGATCTGAGATCAATTTGGATTTGTAAAGATTGTAGATCTACATTTTCATTTCGTTCTGATGTTGAAGAACATATGGAAAAGTTAGGACATAATAACATAAATGAATATGATATGATGTCCGGAAAACTCCTAAGTGATGAAGAATAATTTCTCACAATTCAAGTTATAAGGAACAGAATACAATGATTGCAATTAACTAGTTAATTAATAGTTAATATAAAGAAAAAATTGAGTAGAGTCTGAGCCGGGGTCGCCTAGCCTGGTAGGGCGCAAGCCTGGAATATAGTATATTGAAAGCTTGTGACCTGTGAAGGTCTCGAGGGTTCAAATCCCTCTCCCGGCGCTTTAATCCAGGTGCTCACTCGGCCAAGCATCTAATTCCATCTGTATAATGCAAGAGTTCTGACGAAGTACGCAAATCATGTTTGGCAATCGCATTGCCTGCATCGCTCTCATAAATGGTAAAAAAAAGTCTGCAATTTTATTCCATCATCGCGAATAAACTGTCTCTTAGTTCACCCCTTACCTTGCTATTGATTCAGAACTATGTCAATACAGTGAATGCTTGAAGATATAAATAAAAATCAAATTGTATTGTTTGGCAACATTTACGCTAAACCAAAATTGTGAGTATTTAATTTAAAGAATCAATATCTTCAGCCTATTTTGAAATAGATAGTGTGATCAACGGTCGATGAGAATAGATAATGACACTTGTAGACGAACTAGGCAAACAGTTTGTTCATTTAAGAATGGAATTAAGATATCCGCTATTGAAATTTCTTGAAAACGCATACATTGTTGCTCCACAAGCAAAGATGCTAGAGATCAAAAGGGATGAATGGCTATTGCTCAGGGATGCAAAAGCGCAAAATCTTCAACTTACCACCAAGCCATTAGTGGGAATTAAATACAAAGGGATTGTTATTGCCGGAATCAAGTAAAGCATAGCTTTGAGTGTGTGGACTAATCCCTTTGAATAAAACAGATTCTTGTGCATATTCAAATCACTTGGTAACGTCCAAATTTAATTAAATTTTGATGGAAATTATCTAACCTCACTTTCTTTTATTGGATCTGATTCTGGATAAATATCACCAATGAGGATAGCCACTGTGAATTTTGTCCAGATGTATACATGATGTCAAATCCCTATAGGTGCATTTTTAATCGTCCAATTTGGTTCTCCCTGCAAAAAAAGAGATTAAATTTACTTTGAATTTAGATAAAAAAAAGTACTGCTTAAATTAGTGGACATTCTACTAGTTGTAGATAAGAGATGTACTATAAGATTATCAACGGTAAAAAAATATTTGTTGCTTTAATTGCGGTGATCATGGCTGCACTATCTCCATCAGTTATTTCTAGTGCATGGGCGGACAATATAGTAGGAAGTGATGATGACGACATTCTCCCGGGAACAAATGATGATGATAGTATCTGGGGATTGAACGGTGATGACGTAATGTGGGGAAAATCTGGAGAAGATAACCTGTATGGACATGATGGAGATGACAATATTATTGGAAATTCTGGTGATGATTTCATATTGGCAGGCGACGGTGAAGACATTGTTGAAGGAAATGGCGGTGATGACACCATTTATGGTGGAAGAAATACCGATGTGATTCAAGGTAATAGCGGGAATGATGATATAACAGGAGGAAAAGGAAATGACATAATTGAAGGAAATAGAGGCAACGACTTTATCTTTGGCGGTCGAGGGGATGATTGGATTGGAGGAAATAGAGGAAATGATTGGCTCTATGGAGAAAAGGGTGATGACAAACTAAAAGGCTTTGCAGGTAAGGATAACATCGCGGGAGGAAGCGGAGATGATAGACTGTCAGGCGGCAAAGGAAATGATAAACTCTTTGGTGGAAAAGATGATGATGTACTGAGAGGAGGTTCGGGAGCGGATAAATTTGATTGTGGTAGTGGAGACGATATTATCCTAGATTACCATCCATCTCAAGGTGACACAAAGAAATCAAATTGCGAAGATTTCTAAATTTTTAATCTTTTTCAATCTTTTTTCATTTCACCGCTTTTTATTTACAGTCAAGTAATTAGATCTGTCTACTACCTTTACTTATGGACGCTAATTTTTTGAATACTGTAGAAACCCTCTAGTGAATTAATATATTTTCCAAATCCACAAATCTTATTAGCATTGTTTAAATTATCGTTAACATGTTAAATGTATGTCTTGAAATGAAGCTTCTAAAATACGGTTTTGTAGGTTTATTATTACTGGCATCGGCGTTATTTATTGTAGTCTCGACGCAAAGTCAAGTAATTTTTGGTCAAGGTGCAAATACAACAAATACAACGGATTCAGAAACTCCTGCATTTGATGGTCAAACTCCAGGTTTTACGCCAAAGAGTGAAGATGGAGCAGCTCCTCCACCACCGCCAGCAGATGCTACAACAGTAGCTGAGTTACCAAAAGAAACATTGGTCAAAGATCCCGATAGCGACGCACTTTCAATTGGCAATAGAACGGAAATATTAGAATTACTTCCTGCAAATTCCACAAAAATCATAAAATTTGTTGATGATGACCTGAAGAATAGCACCGGCGTTGGCCTTGCTCCAACTGATGTGCTTGAAAAGTTGACATCTAACGCGAATGATAACAAATCAATATTATCACTCGCAACTCCTGAAGAAGTTAAACAAATTGAATCCGTTGTAGTAAATACTACAAGTGCACCATCTGAAGAAGATGACGAAGTCCCAGTAGCTAACGCAACATCAGAAGAGAATGCTAATGCAACAAGTACGAATGCCACAGATGTTACTGGTGGAGCGACAGGAAATAAGGAAGATCAATCAGCTGCGGCAGAAGAGAATGCTAATGCAACTAATGCTACAGATGCTACTGGAAATGAACAAGGATCAACTGGAGATCAAGGACAACAGTCACAATCAGGAGATAAACAACAGGCTGTTACTGGAGAAGAACAAACGAATATTACTAACGCAACAAGTGCAATAGAGCCAAATGTAACAAGTGCCATTACGGGAGATGAACAAGGATCAACTGGAGATAAAGGACAACAACAGGCTGGAGAAAAGCAACAAGCTCAAACAGGAGAGGAACCACCAATTACAAATGCCACTAATGCTACGGCTGCACAAGCCCCAGGAA
>JALYLJ010000048.1 GCA_030774295.1 Thermoproteota archaeon | reverse complement strand
ATGACAAAAATATAAATCAGCAAGGGACATGGATTTTATTTATTGAAGTCGGACACTAAATGTATTTTCTGCTCCATTATTAATAACGAGATAAGCGCCGTTAAAATATATGAAGACAGCCAATTTGTGGCATTTATGGACAAGTATCCTATCAATACAGGCCATACACTCGTTCTCCCAAAGAGACATCATGAAAATATTTTCACAATGGATGATAAAGATATTGGAAGGTTGTTTTCTACCGTTTCATTTCTTGCAAAGGGCATAGTAAAATCATTGGAGGCGAAGGGGCTAAATATTGGCCAAAACAACGGGAGAGCCGCTAATCAAATAGTACCGCATGTACATGTTCACATAATACCAAGATACACTTATGATTCTCCAAATGGGCGGTGGCCTTCACGAAACTTAATTTCAGACGAAGAGCTGGATAAGATTGCCCAAAAAATAAGGGCAGCACTCACTCTAAAAGGGATTAAAGCAAATTAGAAAACAAAAATTCGTACGGCATCTGTCAATGTGATGGTTTGAAACGTAAGAGAGCCCCAATACTTCCCAAACTTCCAAGTTGAGCACCTTCTTCTGTTTTTGCCGAAATGACTTCCATCTTGCTGCCGATATTGGCAGACAATTCTTCAAGAAGATCTACAATATCTTTTTCTGTAATTTCTCTATCTTCACTGCCGCATTTAGGACATGACTTTGAGATCTCTTCTTGCTTAACAGCGATTAAATTTATTCTATCGACAAACTTTTCTTCAATATTTCCGCATTTATTGCATTTAATCTCCAAATGCATGTACGGTATTTCATCAGTAATAATCAAAGTGTCCACTATTCCACTTTTTAGCAAATTCAGAACATCATGAATACCATAAACAGCTAGGCCGTGATCCGAATAAACTTGACTCATAAATTTCTTGACTAATTTCTTTTCCTCTAGTAGTCTATAATCAGAAATTATACCCTGCTCATTTACCTTCTCTAATAATTCTCTTACACCTTCACTTCCAGAGTAGGAGCTGTCGATTGTAGCTAGTACATTATTTTGGAGTCTGTAGTCAAGATATTCCTCCTTCAAAAAGTTCTCTTTTGTTGGTCCTGGACCTCCAACAATTAGGCCATTAACTTTGTATTCATCAATAAAGATTTTTTGCGCATGATCTGCAATTCTCTTATAAAATTCGTTTAATTCATTTTCCCTTAGTCTTTCAAATCTTCTTGCCGACTGTCCACCTTGTCTATGCTTTCCAGCTACCCCCGACGTAAGCGTGTCTATCACTTCCCATCTATCACCTGTTAATATTCCCAGTCCAGCCTCCTGACTGTCTATAACAAGAAGTCCTATTACTTTCTCATCTCGCAGCATATCCTTGATATGATCTGTCCAAAAATGATCATCACATCTATACAGATTAATCTGAATAGGTTTGGGTGGTAAAACTGAATAAAGTTCTATCTTTTCATTTCCGATTCCCTTGTTGTTAGGAATGGCGCCACAAAAAATTGCAAGGCCATTTTCTGGTGTTTCTTTGAACAATTTAAGATGTTCCACTGTCTTGCTCAGTGCATCTTGCACATGAGTTCTCGTTAAATCTGATTTTATGTTAGATGCTGTACCAGACTCATTTCTGAGTTGACCTATAATTTCAAAAACTGGTTTTCTTGGAGGGATATACACCGTAACCAATTCAGTGCCGTGTCCAGTAACATTTGACAGTTGATTTAACATCTTGGTTAGTTAGTATCTCTTCACAGAATCCCACTTTTTCTTGTGGGTGTCTTGACTCATTTCGAATAGTATGAAATCTTTAAGTCTATATAATATAAGGTTAAGGCTGGCATTATTACATTGCAAAAAGTCTGCCAGTCCATACCATTACTATAAAAATATGATATCAGAATAAGTAATCAGCAGATGCTTCCTGGGATAGATTACATTAAACAGGGAAGGATTAAACTGGGATTGACTCAACGTGAATTGGCATCCCTATCCGGAATTAGTACTTCGATGATAAATCAAATTGAATCTGGACGATGCAAGCCCAGCTATGATACGGCTAAAAGAATATTTGAAGTACTTAGCTCTCAAGAGGGAAAAACTTCTCTTAAGGCTGGTGACATATGTAGCAATGAGGTGATTTCGGTGCAGAAGGATGAAAAGTTAGAAGTTGCAATTGAAATAATGATGAAAAATTCAATTAGTCAAATACCTGTTTTTGACATGTCCAAAATTGTGGGACTAGTAAGCGAAGATATACTTGCAAGGAAAGTGCTAGAGAGTGACGACAAAAAAAACATCCACCAAGTACCCATCTTACAGATAATGGAACCTCCACCACCGATAGTTGACATAGCGACTCCCGCTAAGGCGCTCATACCGCTTGTACGATTTGCAAAATGTGTACTTGTGAGTCGCCAAGGAGAAGTTACCGGGATTATAACTATAAGTGATACCTTAAAAATGGCAGAATAAAATTAGGTTTATTCTCTTAATCTTTCCAAGCCAACACAGCAGTCTGCATTTTTTAAGCAATTTTCGCAAATATTTATGGCGCTTTCCTTGGGGAGTGAAGTCTCGCATAGGGCACATCTTTTTTGAGTTATATTTGGCATACACTTATGATATTCGATATGAGATATATATTTTCATAACATGACTATCTCTGCTATGAGATGAACCAGGTAACTAACGTTCCTAAGTCCTTAATTCGCTCTTCTTTTTTTGATATCGTCAACGATCCACTTTGTAACCAATATCAACCCAAATACTGGAAAGCTACCCATAAACAAATATGGAAAAATGGCAAGAAAAACTGATGGATGAAATATTTCCATATCAATTAGAGTTCACGGCAGTATAATATAATTCTGTAGTTTAACTTTCAATTACATTCCAATTAACAGCGAATGGAGGTTATTGTTTTTGAACCTAACTATCTTGTATCGATTTTGATATTAGGGTGAAATGAATCGACCAATCATGAAACGTATTGATCCGAGTCAATTGTTAAATAATAATTTTTGATTTTAGATGTTTGTAGTTTATCATCCATAACTACTGTAAAACTTGACGTAGAAAGCGAAGTCATGTTTGTAGGTTCGGCAATAGCACTTGATAGGCCTATTATTTTACCATCCTTGTCATAGAATGATGCAATGGCAAGAACGTTTGTAGCAGTATCGTTACCTTTATTAGAAATCCTACCGTTAACATAATAATATCCAAAGATATCGGGCCGAGATTTAGAAGACGTTATAATCAGATTTTCTGCTTTTACTAATCCTGCCTTACTTGTAATATTAAGACTGTAGTTAGAAACGTCTTTGGATTGTTCGCTGTCTAGAAGTATTATTTCAAATGGTGAGATATCGCCCATATTCAGCGACCTAACCGGAATTATTCCACTCCCATTGCCTATATTCTTTCCCGATTCGTCGTAGAAATTGGCAAATATCGCGATGTCTTGCTGAGGACGATCAGAGGTATTTCTTAATTCTCCAAATAGATGAATCAATCCACTTTGATCAACAGTTGTATTTGTTTGCAATACCTCGAAGTTCCCAACACCGTAACTTGGGCAATTTATTAATAATAGAAATACGCCAGAAAACATCAGTATCCCTTTTAGGACTGAAAGAGATGGGCCAAATGAAACTAACCTTCTAAAACATTCTATCAATTGGACATCTCAAAATACTGGTATATGTAGGCATTATATTTTTGTTTCAATCCTGTATTCTAAATACAACTAATGATTTTTCGACAGAAAATCTGCATAAACCAATTCCTGCTTGAAGGCAAGAGACAGTTTATCACTTGATAATTGATCTTCAGTTTTATTTCCAGAAATGAGGTAATTCTTGAAATGTTCGTAACTGGATGCTTCTGATTCCACTGAGCTAACAAACGATTCTCTAATATTTTCATATTCGTTTGGAACATTCAAGGCTTTTGCCTCATTCTCAAGATCTTCAAATTGAGAGAGGTACCTGTCAGTAATAGTTATCATTGTTAAATTGTCAAATTTCTTCATATTCCACTTTCCAACTTCCTCTTGATAATTTCGTGTCAGGTCTCCTGACTTTGATACCAAAACACGAAGTGATTCGGTAAAAATTTGTGTATTACTTTTAAAAGGATTAGCAAAGACTAAAAGTCCGATGGAAACAATTGCCACCAATATTACTATACCCAATAATGATTTTTTGGATTTCAATTAGTATTAGTTGATATTTTAATAATTAATAGTTTTTCAAACATCTACAATTACATTTGAAAAGTTGAGAAAGGTTTACTATATGAGTTATTATTGTCGTTTCAGCCATCATGCTGGCTTTCAAATTCTATGATTTCCTTCTTTTTCCATGAAGTATAGTTGCCGTGATCTGTTAGCTCAACATCATACAATTCCAGAATCTTGTTTCGTAACGTATCGGAATCCTGAAACTTCTTATTGGCCCTGAGTTTATTTCGCTCGTCGATCATCTTTTCAATATCGTTTTTTGTACTAATATCAACTTCCATTACCTCTAGACCAATGATATTCATTATTGTGTTTACGATATGCAATCCTTTTTCAGACATTGTTGTGGATAGTTTTTCGGAGGAGCTTAAATTGTTAATATATGATACCAATTTCATGAACGATGTCAACGCCGAAGGAGAATTAAAATTGCCATCCATAGAAGTCATGAACTCGGTTAAATAACCATTGCATTTATCTTCAAATTCGTCGGGGGCTCCAAATTCATTCCTTGTTGTCCTGAGTTCATAGACACAGTGCTCAATTTGTCTCCATTTTTGTAATGATTCGTATAATGTGTCATTATTATAGTCCATTGGCTTTGAATACTGACTTGAAATTAGGTATATCCTAAGAACATTGGCTCCCCATGTTTTAAGAGCATTTTTAATAAGGATCATATTTCTAAGTGACTTTGACATCTTTTCAGAATTAATTGTAATCATACCCACATGCATCCAGATTTTTGCTAGTTTCATTTGTGTAAACGTCTCTGATTGTGCTATTTCATTTTCGTGATGTGGAAATATTAGGTCCGTCCCTCCTCCATGGATTTCAATTTCATTGCCAAGGAATTTTGATACCATAGCAGAACATTCGATGTGCCAACCAGGTCTGCCTTTTCCCCACGGGCTTTCCCAATATGGAATATCAGAAGAAAATTTCCATAATGCAAAGTCCAATGGATCTTCTTTCAAGTGATCTACTTCGATTCTTGCACCCTCTTCTAAATCATCAATTTGTTTCTTTGATAGTTTACCATAATTCGGAAATAATCGTACTCTGAAATAAATTCCATTTAGAGTTGTATAAGTATAATTTTTATCTTTTAATATTCTAATGGCATCTATAATCTCGCCTATGTTTTCAGTTGCTTTTGGATAAAAATCGGCTTTCATTACATTTAATTTAGTAAAATCTTGAAAGTAACTCGTGATGTAATTGGCAGAAATTTCATCAGGGGATTTTCCTTCTAATTTAGCTCTGTTTATAATTTTATCGTCCACATCAGTAAAGTTTTGAACATAAACTAGATTGGCTCCACTGTACATTAAATATCGTCTTAAGACGTCAAAGACTACGATAGTTCTAGCATGACCTATATGACAGTCATCATATACAGTGATTCCACAAACATAAATCCTGATTTTATTATCATTGTTTGTACCAATATCTTCAAGAGTATCAGAAAGTCTGTTATAGATTTTCAAGCTCGAGCTATGACAATCCAAGATATGGTTATAACTAAATCAAACATCTATGTAGATATCTTTTCCTTTTAGGTCTATCTTGTACGTTTTTAGCTTGACTCCTTCAAGATAATCTAATAAATCTCCAGTTCGTATATTATAATGCCATGAATGCAAAGGGCATTCCACAACTTCTCCATCTATTCTGCCAGGAGCAAGCGAACCGTCCTGATGTCTACATAATGCTTCAATAGCATAAAATTTTCCGTTTGTTCGAAATATCGCAATCCTATTCCCATCAAGGTTTACCTCCTTTCCAGTTTTTTTTTCAAAATCTTCGGTACTTGCGGCACGCTTCCAAGTCATAGTTAGTTTTTTTGTTTCAATCTCTTATAAAATATTATGTATCAGTTTTAAATTGAAACTTCGCATTTCTTCTAATTCAAAGCGTATTCAAAAAATCAATAGTGCTGAATCATGATAGCCCTGTGTCAGTTAGTAAGACTTCGCATATTTTCTCTGAAGTTGTGTTAATTTATCAATTTTTATACCCAAATGTTTTAGAGACAAATTTGCAATTTTAAGATCTATTTTTTCAGGTACTGAATAGACTTTCTTTTGCATTTTTCTATGATTTCTAGAGATGTATAGTATTGAGAGAAGTTGATTTGCAAAAGACATGGCCATGACTTCAGGCGGGTTCCCCTCGGCACCGACTAGGTTAACCACTCTGCCCCTACACAGCAAGTATATTTTTCTACCATGAATATTGAAACAGTCCAAATACGGTTTGATTGAGTAACTCTTATCAGACTCCACAAACAATTTCTTTACGTCTATTTCATTGTCAAAGTGTCCTGCGTTTGCAAGTATGACTCCATTTTTCATTCTTCTAAAATGTTGCGCGGTAATAATGTTCTTTTGTCCTGTACATGTTATAAAAATATCAGCCCTATCAACGACTTGATTTATTCTCTTAACGTCATATCCTTCCATATATGCCTCAATTGCTTTAACAGGATCTACCTCCACAACAGTAACATTAGCCCCCAATCCTCTAGCCCTGGAAGCTACGCCCTTGCCCACATATCCATATCCGCATACAACTATATGTTTACCAGCTATAAGAACATTAGTCAGTCTTATTATTCCATACAAAGTACTTTGTCCAGTCCCGTATCTATTATCAAATAAATGCTTGGTGTTTGCGTTGTCAATACCAATAACAGGATACAACAACTTTGCGTCTTCTTCCAGTGCTTTCAGTCTTGTAACTCCTGATGTCGTTTCTTCAGTTCCGCCCAATATTCCAAGGATTTTCTCATTGTGAGCCATGACGTGGAGGTCTGAGCCATCATCAGTGAGAATTTGTGGATGGTCAAATAAAACCCGACTTAAATTGTTAAAGTACTCTTTTTCGGTCTCGTCCTTCCAAGCATAGACTTTAACCCCTTTTGACGAAAGGAACGCTGCTATGTCTTCTTGTACCGATAAGGGATTTGCAGAACATAAAGATACCTTCGATCCTAACCTAATCAACGCGATTATGAGAACAGACGTCTCCTTTGTAATGTGTAATGAAAGACCGAGCTTCAACCCTTTTAATGGCTTGTCCGCAATATTTTCACTAATTATTGTATTTATTATATCCATATGCGAAGCGGCCCATTCCCACGATTTTTTTCCCCTATTAATTAGTTCAGAGGTACGCATATCGCTATTACAATGAATTATTTGATATAACTAATTAGCGCATGTATCCTGGGATTACTTGAATCTATGCATCGAATATTATTTCAGATACTTTTAATTCCTTGTGACCATCACTGATTCTGCTGTGCAAATTTCCAATAAAGACAGTGTGATAATAACAAGCGCCCTTCCATATGCGAATGGAGAGATACATCTTGGTCACATATCGTCAACATATCTGCCTGCAGATATATTTCGTAGGTTTTTGAAACTAAATGAAGTAGAGGTGTATCACTTATGCGCATCAGACGATTTTGGGACCCCCATCCTCATTGAGACTGAAAAAAAGAAGACAAAACCTGAAATCTACGTTAAACATTGGCATGATAAAGATATCGAAGATTTCAAGTCCGTAGGAATAATTTTTGATTCATTTTCACAAACAAGCTCTAGTACAAATAGGGAATTTGTACAATACGTCTTTAACGTCTTGAGCAGAAAGGATCTTATTTATGAAAAAGAGGTAGTGCAATCCTTTTGCGAAAAAGATTCAAAGTTTCTACCTGACCGTTATGTGGTTGGTACATGCCCTTATTGCGGTGCAATGGGCCAATATTCAGATTTATGCGAAAAATGTGGACGGATCCCAGAAAAAATACTAGGTCCAAAATGTGCTATCTGTGGATTACCTCCCGTCAAGAAAAACAGTAATCATTATTTCTTCAAGCTCTCTAATTTTGACGTTTCTCTTGAAAAATGGTTGAGTGAAAATAAATTTCTCCAACAAGATGTTAAAAAGTATGTGCTTAATTGGATTGTTGAGGGACTCCAGGATTGGGATATAACAAGAGACATTACTTGGGGTATAAACATTCCTGTAGAGGGTAATGATAAAATGGACAAGGTGTTTTATGGCTGGTTCGATAACCATTTATGCTATATTTCTTCATTTATTGAATTATTGGGTAACGTAGATGTTGCAAGAGAGAAATGGAATAAATCTAAAATATATCACTTTATTGGAAAAGATATTGTTTATCATCACTATCTCTTTTTGCCGGCAATTAGATTAGGAATAGATCAGGAATACAAATTGCCGGATCTCATACCCACACGTGGACACCTCATGCTTCAGAACAATAAGATCTCAAAAAGTAGGAACTGGTATATTGGACTGAGGGAATTTGTAGATCAATTTGAGGCTGATTATTTAAGATTCTACATTGCTTCAATCTGCAGTTATTCTCAGGATGACATCAATTTTGACTGGAATGATTTTGAAAAAAAGATAAATAATGAATTAATCGCCAATATTGGCAACTTTGTTAATCGAACATTGACTTTTATTAAAAAATATTTTGATAACACCATACCCCACCCAAATGAGTATGATGATAATGACAAGAAAGTCTTGGAAGAAATAAAAAATATTGGTAACAAAGTAGCTGACTTTATTTTGAGGAATGAAATCGACAAAGCATTAAAATGTATTCTCAACTTTTCGTCTTTATTGAATCAATATTTTCAAAAGAAGGAACCATGGAAGAATCCCAAACAGTCAGGGACTTCACTTTTTGTATCTATTAACGCCGTGCGATCATTGTCTATTTTACTTGAACCGTTTATACCATTTTCGGCAGAGAAAATTTGGCAACAAATTTCTTTGGAAGGTAACGCCCACGAACAGAAGTGGAACGCTATCGGATCAATCACATTAAAGGCAGGTCATATATTGGGAAATATTCAACCGCTGTTCAAGAAAATAGATGAAGTTAAAATAAAAGAACAGGTAAATAAACTAAATAATAGATAAAATTGACCAAATCCGGATTGATGATTGGAAGATTTCAGCCATTTCACAATGGACATCTAAAACTTGCCAAACAAATATTAAAAGACTGTAATGAATTGATCATTGCCGTAGGAAGTTCTCAATTTAATTTTACGTTCTCAAATCCGTTCACTGCAGGTGAGAGAGTGTACTTTATTCATCAGTCTTTGTTGGGAGCAAAAATCGACCTCAGTAAGGTGTACATAGTACCAATTTTGAACTTGGAAAATAACGCGATTTGGGTTCAACACCTAAAATCTATGTTACCCAAGTTTAACTCAATATATACGGGTAACAAATTTGTTCAGGAGCTCTTGTCTAGTGGTTCTGAAACGCTTAATGTCCGAACACCACTTTTTTACGATACAAATAACTGTAATGGCACTAACATTAGAATGAATATTGTTATGGACAAAGAATGGAAGCAACATGTCCCAGATGCTGTATTCAGAATAATTTCAGAGGTCAATGGAGTCCACAGATTAAAGGTACTATTTGAAACTCAGCGTGAAGGAACCGGTGAAGTTAGACAATATCCTGATATTAAATAATAATTGAACAAAAATTGCTATATGAAAATACATGACAAAACCATTACGCTCCTGCCCGATTTGCACGAATTGTGGTGCGAAAAAATTTTCGGTAATATCCAATAATAAAGATTTCATCCTTCTTCAATGCAGAAATTGCTTGGCTAAGGTACAACTTTGATAGTTCTACTGTTGAATGTGGAGATTGAATCAAATTAAATAGCATATATATCGACATAAGATATGAGAATGTATGACTGCAAAAAAATGGTTTGACAATGACGTTTCTTTAGAGCCGGTTAGAAACAAGACTATCGCGGTGATAGGCTACGGTATACAGGGTAGAGCTCAAGCAAATAATATGAAAGATTCTGGATTGAATGTCATAATCGGATTGTACAAAGGTGCGAAATCCTGGAAAACTGCAGAAAATGATGGACATGTTGTTAAAGAAGTAAATGAAGCCTCAAAGTCAGCGGATATTATTCATGTTTTGACTCCAGATATGGAACAAGCCAATGTATACAGCAACGACATAGCGCCAGGCCTATCTCAGGGAAAAACATTAAATTTTTCTCATGGGGCAGCTATACACTGGAAGTGGATTATCCCTCCTAATAATATTGATGTAATAATGGTCGCTCCAAAGGGACCGGGTCAAAGAGTCAGAGAATTGTTTCAGGAAGGTTTTGGCACTCCTTCATTGATTGCTGTTCATCAAGATTACTCTGGAAGTGCCCTGAATACTGTTTTGGGTCTGGCCAAAGCAATAGGCAGCACAAGGCCAGGCGTAATTGAAACTACTTTCAAGGAAGAAGTTGAAACAGATTGGTTTGGGGAACAAGTCGACCTGTGTGGTGGTGCACATTCACTTGTTCTTAATGCATTTGAAACTCTAGTAGAAGCTGGTTACCAACCTGAGGTGGCTTATTTTGAATGCCTTCATGAATTGAAATTGATAGTGGATCTGATATACAAGTATGGAATAACTGGAATGTACAACAGGGTGAGTGAAACCGCAAGATATGGTGGTCTCACCAGAGGACCAATGATAATAAATAATCAAGTAAAGGAAAATATGAAAAAAGTTCTGAAGGATATACAATCTGGAGAATTCGCAAATGAATGGTCAAGTGTGTACAGAAAGGATGGCAAGAATTCATTTGCTAGGTTCATGAACCAATTAGAAAATACTCAATTGGAGGTTATTGGAAAGGAAATGAGGAAAATGATGTGGAAAAGTACTGATTAGTAACTTACAGTATGAGTATTGGAGTGTTTAAGAAACACTCAATCTTAATTATTTTTATTTACACGCATTAGTTGCTTTCCGCATAATTAATACTGTTAATGGTAAACTGTACCGTAGATATTCAATCTAAATATGAGATAATGGTAGAAATGTTGGAAATACTACGGTTCTTCATTTAGGAAACTGTAATATCTTCAATAACCCTAATAAACTATTATGTTCAATAATGTATTCAGTGTCCACTAGTTAATGCAAGGAAAGTATCAACTTGAAGGGGTAGAGGAACATGTGATCAGAATTCTTATCGCAGAGTCCGATCCTGACTTAGTGGTACTTTATGCAGAATTTTTGGGCCGTTGCCATGTTAATGTTACCATTGTAGTAGATAGTAATGAATGCCTATCTGCGCTAAAGTCCAACAATTTTGACGTAATTATTTTGGACGAACATCTGTCAGGAAATATTTTGACCAGGGATCTTGCAAACGAAATCCTTCGAGTAAAACCGTATCAACGAATTGCATTAACCACAACCAATCCCCTATATCGAACTTCAACTGGAACAGATTTCGTTGGATTGAATCAGAATGATATTTTGCTAAAGCCATTCATGTTGTCAAATCTCCTTGAAGTAATTAAAAGAAAATAAATTTTTTTCCAATAGAATATTAGTCAATGTGTCCTTCTTTAGCCTTGATTAATGCATGTAATTCGTTAGTGCAAACTTGCAGGATTTTTTGTGCATCTTCTTTGCTGTTTGCGGATACTATAATACCGCCTGGTCCAAATTTGCACTGATTAATCTTAATGGGTATATCGACATGGAGAAGCCGTCCAATAAATTCTAATAGTGAAGGATATGTCTCGCCTTTCTTATAAACAAACGACGCAGTATTTTTTGTAATCAAGATCTCATCTTCCACAGGAAATAATAATGGACCTTCCATCATGTTTTTCAAGATCTCTTCTTCTATTTTTGTTGCTTTTGATCTCAAATTTTGATTGCGTGCAACACTTGCTTCATATGCCAATTTTTCCAACTTTTTGAAATCCATGTCATGTAATAATAATTGGTATCAATAAAATGTTATCGTACTTGTATTTGGAAATAATTGTTACAGCCATTTGTAATCGCTATTTGTTCTCTTGATTGATTTAATTGACAGTTTTTTCTCCAAGATACCTCTCATATTCGTAGAGTGACTTTTCTTGTGAATCTGTCTGAATTGATCCGGGTCTAAGATTTCTGATCCTAGTTATAGCATCCTTTGCACTTAGATTTTCTTTTTTTAGCAAATATGCACCTAATATTGTTCCTGTTCTTCCTTTTCCTGCGGCGCAGTGCACTAATACTGGTCTTTTTGCCACAATTTCATTCTCGATAAATTTGACTGTTGAATCAATCTCATGGACTGTAGGTGAATGGTAGTCCTCAACTCTAAGGTGCAAGTAGTTAACTTTCTCAAAGTTTTTATCTTCAAAATGGTCATTTGCGATATCTCGATCTGATAACCAACGTAAAGGCAAGGGTATCTCACGTACTGTTACAATGGTGCGAATTCCATTCTTTACTAACCACTGAAATTGATCAAAGGATAACGGTAACCCACTTCCAGCAAGCCCATTGTTAATCACCCAGCTAAAATTTGTAGGTCGAGAACTAAATTTACTATAAAACCATCGATAGACGTCCCCGATAAGAGTCATTTCACAGGGAGATCTACTGAACACTTGATTTAAATCTTAATCACCATAATTTGCAGGCGATAGGGGAGAGAATTTTTTCCATTTCTTCCAAGAAAGCACATTTTTGGGATTAACCTTTTTAATTATCCATTGTAGGATTTTCGCTATTTCTCTCCTCTTCTTTTTTTGATTGAGGACTTGCTACATACCAAAGATAAGTTAGACCACCCACCTGCCATATTGGTTGAAGGAATTCTGATTGCCAATTTTCAAATGTATCTCTTATGTTGTCTTGCTAACTCTAACCAGTAACAAATCCAAAATACCAGTACTCTAGGATGGACCCTGTGAATAGAATCAATGTTATCCATAGATACCCATATTTTTTTGCTATCCCCCTCTTCTTGTAATTTATCATTAATTTTATTCTAGCTAACAATGGTTAAATATCTATGAAATTTTTGTCAAAATGTTTCTATTTAGAGAACATAGTTGTCAAACTTGTTCATATTCAGTATGATTCTACATATTTTCATAGGTTTGTGAATCAATCTAGATTATGGCATACCTATGTAATAATATTGTAATAAACTTTAGTATATGACCACAATTTCTAACCAGAATTTACTAATTCTAGCAATCGTTCTGATCGTGATAGGAGCCGTTTTACTATATTCACCTATACCTTATCCCGCCGGAACTATCGGAAATATTTTAATCGTTATTGGAATAATTGTGTTGGTTATCTGGATTGTACTAATGGTAATAGGCGCAATAAGACATACTTAGAGTGCTCTACAGCCTGTTCTCTTTTTAGGTTACAACGCAAGATAAAAACCATCTGTTATTTATAGAACAAAGTGGCAAATCTGTAGTGAAGATAATCATGATTCAATAACTAAATTAGGTGAACTAGAAATAGTTTAACAATTACAATCCCGGTACATATAATGCGTTCCTAAAAGAAGAATAAAGAAATTGTCCAAATGTTATTTTTTTATATTGTTATGGATGAAATCAATAATTACTTCAAGCGGGGTACCTGGTCCAAAGTTGCCTTTTATTCCCTTTTCTTCCAAGAGCTTTTTATCCTTGCCTGGTATCACGCCACCCCCAATCAAAAGAATATCATTAACGCCCTGCTCCTTTAAAACAGTAGCAACCCTGGGGAATAACGTAAGATGAGCTCCATTAAGCAAACTCATTGCCACAACATCGACATCTTCATCAATAGCAATTTTAGCTACCTGGTCGGGCGTACAGAACAACCCAGAATATATAACCTCCATTCCTGAATCCCTGAGAGCTCTGCATATGACTAGAGCTCCTCGGTCATGACCATCTAGCCCTAATTTAGATACGAGAACCCTTATGGGCTTTTTTTTGTTATGTGTAACCGTAGATGTAGACATATAACTAAAAATCACAATGTATCTTTAAAATTTTTTGTCCATTTATTTTGGGTGAAACTCAGTTACTTTACAAATACAAGTAACTTTTAATACTTAACTTCCCAGCAAATCACTCGTGTCAGACTTAGTGGCAGGGATACTGAAAGGCGATAAAAGATCAATTTCGAGAGCAATTTCAATAGTAGATAATAACGATCCCGATTCAGTAAAAATAATACATGGAATTTTCAAGAAAACAAAAAATGCTAAGACCATTGGATTTACAGGATCTGCTGGTTCTGGTAAGAGTGCATTAATTGGAAGGTTAGCATCTGAATTTCATTCCCTTGGTTACAAAGTTGCCGTAATTGCGGTTGATCCATCTAGCCCGATAACAGGTGGCGCCTTATTAGGTGACAGGGTACGAATGATGTCAGTTAGTGATGAAATTTATGTAAGAAGTTTGGCCTCACGTGGTGCTGAAGGAGGAATTTCAAGGTCCCTCAGGAATGTAGTCAGAATTTTAGATGCTGCGGGTTATAATTTAATTCTAGTAGAAAGTGTAGGCGCAGGTCAGCTTGAAATCGAAATTTCAAAGGCAGTGAATATTACCGTAGTTATTTTTAATCCACAAACTGGCGATAGCATACAAGCAATAAAAGCGGGACTAACTGAAATTGGAGACATTTATGTTATAAGCAAGTCAGATTTGGAAGGAGCTACAATTCTGTACAGTATTATATCCGATCTTGTAGGTAATCATAAGAAACTGGTCTTCAAATGTTCGGCTAAGTTGAAGAAAGGGGTAAAAGAATTGACAAGAGCCCTAGTGAAATTATTGGATGAAGAGAAATACCTATCTAGAGAAAAGTCGATATTGGAAAATGAATTGAAAGATATGATTTTAAACGAAGTAAAGGAAAAATCTATTGAAAAGATAATGAAGAGTGAAGAGTACAGGAAACTCGTTAGTAAAGTACTAAAAAAGGAAGTTGAGCCATATAACGCAGCTTTAAATTTTGCCAACAAGATTATAGTATAGGAGGATATGACAATGGCAAAACAAGAAATAAAAAAAATTAAGACAGATTCAGGGATTCCTGTAAAAAGAATTTTTTCTTCAAAGGATCTAGTAGACAAAACATTTGACAATGAAGAAGCAGGAAGATATCCATACACAAGAGGTCTTTATCCAAACATGTATCGAGAGAGACTCTGGACAATGCGTCAGTATAGTGGATTTGGTAGTGCTGAAGAAACTAACAAGAGATTTCGATTCTTATTGGACCACGGACAGACAGGACTCTCTCTAGCTTTTGATCTTCCAACGCAAACTGGAAGAGATTCCGATAACCCATATTCACAGGGCGAAGTTGGAAGAACCGGAGTTGCGATTAGTTCTATTAACAATATGATGACATGTTTTCAGGATATCCCGCTAGATAAGGTAAGCACGTCAATGACAATAAATTCTACGGCTTCGACCCTCTTGGCGCTTTACATCGTAGTTGCAGAATCTCAAGGAGTTTCCTCTAGCAACTTGAGGGGTACTACGCAAAATGACATATTAAAAGAATACATCGCACGTAATACCTATATTTATCCACCTAGACAGTCTATGAGAATCATTGGCGATATGATTCAATATTGTTCTAAACATGTTCCCCAGTGGTACCCCATAAGTATCTCCGGTTATCACATGCGTGAAGCAGGTTCAAATGCAATTCAAGAATTAGCCTTTACATTTGCTAATGCAATAGAATATATCGACACATGCGTGTCACGAGGATTAAATGTTGATGAATTTGCTCCGCGCTTATCTTTCTTTTTCTGCTGCACTATGGAATTCTTCGAAGAGGTGGCAAAATTTAGAGCTGCGCGTCGGATATACGCAAGGATTATGAAAGAAAGGTTTGGCGCCAAAAGCGATAAATCAACTCATTTACGCTTTCATGTCCAAACAAGTGGTGAATCACTCACAGCACAGCAAGTCGACAACAACGTCGTCAGGGTTTCATTGGAAGCCTTGTCGGCAGTACTTGGGGGTTGCCAATCCCTACACACAAATTCTAGGGATGAAGCGCTGGCTCTTCCAACTGAAGAATCAGTCAAGATTGCATTAAGAACTCAGCAGATTATAGCAAACGAAACTGGAGTAACTAAAACTGTAGATCCCCTATCAGGTTCACACTACATAGAATATCTTACATCCAAGATAGAGGAGGAAGTAGAGAAATATCTAAAGAGGATAGAAAAAATTGGAGGTTCACTAGCGGCTATAGAAAAAGGTTTCTTTCAAGAGGAAATAAGACGTAATGCTTACCAGTTAAAGAAAGAAATAGACTACAATGATAGGGTGATTGTAGGGGTGAATAAATTTCAAGACCAAAACGATGTCGAACCGAAATTAAATACTATCGATCCGGAAATAGAGACTCGCCAAGTAAATAATCTAAAGGACTTTAAGAAAAGCCGGGACTTGACTAGAGTAAATTCTGAGCTAAGTAAATTGCAAAAATATGCAGAAAAAGAACAGGAGAATCTTATGCCTCATATCATCTCCGCAGTGAAAGCTCGTGTTACACTGGGAGAAATAAGTGATGTTTTTGTTGACATATTTGGAAGATACGAACCAAAATTCTCTTTTTAGAGGTGAAATGAAATGAGAGTTGATCATGTTGCAATAGCAGTGAACAGCGTAGCCGAGGCATTAAAGAACTATGAAAAGATCCTAAAAATTGATAAAGTTGACATTGAAGACGTTCCTACAGAAAGGGTCAAAGTGGCAATTTTAAAATTGCAAGACACTCGAATAGAGTTGATGGAGCCTACTGCAAATGACAGTCCAATAAAAAAATTCTTGACAGATCGTGGAGAAGGAATACACCATATAGCCATTACTGCAGATGATATTGAAAATGATGTTGAGAGAGCAATTGCCAATGGAATTCGAATGATTGGAAATATTAGAACCGGGTCATATGGCAGGAAAATAACTTTCATACATCCAAAATCAATGAATGGTGTTTTAACGGAATTCTGTCAAGCACCACCTGAAAGCAAAGAGTAGAGCAAAGAATAGTGAAATGAGTAAACCAGAATTAAACGACCTTACTTGGTATAGCTCTATTATTCAATTTTCAACTGAATCAAGTCTACTTGCGAGTATCAGTTATGAATAGAGGAGGAGTAAGTACTATACAAAACTATGATGCAAGTCGCGATACGAATGTGTTTGTAAAGTCGTCAGTATGCATTTTGCCACCCATATCTATTGTTTTTATGTTCTCGTTGAGTAGACTCATTAATGTTTTTTCTATTTTCCTTGCCAAGTCCATTAGGGAAGATTGATCATTATTCTTATTTTTATCAGCTAGCCATTCAAACATCATCTTTATTGACAAGAACATTGAAGATGGATTAGCAATATTCTTGGTTGCAATATCAAATGCTGCACCGTGGACTGGTTCAAATATGGCGAATTTTTTTCCAATATTACCTGCAGGTGCCAATCCCAGACCGCCTACAACCTGTGCTGCCTCATCTGACAGGATGTCACCAAACAGATTTGTTGTCAGAATTACATCAAATTTTTCTGGATTTCTAATCAAATTCATAGCGCATGCATCAACATAAGATTCACTGAATTCGACATCAGGGTATTTTTTTGCAACATCCATACTAATTCTTGAAAACATGGTATCACCTAATCTCATAACGTTTGACTTGTGAACACAAAGAACCTTTTTCTGCCCATTTTTGACACCTCTCCTTACTGCTTCTTCAAACGCGTACTCTGCAATTTTTCTTGACGCCTCTGCAGTTGTTAGTCGTATGCCTACCACTGCATCATCTCCTATCGGAAATTCCCAGCCTAAGTAAACATCTTCGGTATTTTCTCTGACAATCACCAAATCCACCGAGGGATGAAGAGATTTTACATTAGGGTATGACTTTGCAGGTCTTATGTTGGCATACAAGTCAAAATATCGCCTAAGAACAAGAATTACATCTGCTGCATGTTCCCCGACGGGTGCCTTCAAACAAACCTCTGATTTTTTTATGCTATCAAATGAAAAATCCGGCAACGCCTTGTTGTATTTGGCTAATGCGTTGTCCCCAGCCTCTACACCCACTATGTCAAATTTTATGTCAGAAAAATCGCTAATCTTATTCAATAGTATCGTTCCTGAATTCGCAAGATCAGGACCAATTCCATCCCCATTAACCAATGAAATACTATATCTTGTCAAAAATTATGAACCTAAATCAAATTGAACTTAATTTTTTGAATATAGAACCTTTCTTAGCATTAGTTTATTTATTGCGTCGATCATTGCTTCTACGGATG
>JALYLJ010000047.1 GCA_030774295.1 Thermoproteota archaeon | reverse complement strand
CTTGTTAGTACTAAACTACGATTCATTATCGCATTGTAAAGTATTCCACTATAAATATTATTCTAAGATAAGAATAAAATATTTTAATTTAGCTTATAATTTTATTGAAACTATATTTTTATCGTAAAAAATACACACATTTTTTAAATTAGTTCCAGATATAATTATTAAGAATTACTAAACCAAAGTTATAAAATAAGCTAGTGCAAAAATCAATCAAGATTACTCGTCTGTGAGTAATTTCTTCATTTCTTGATAGTCTTCTTTACTTATTTCCCCTTTCGCTAATCTAATTTTAAGAATGTGCAATGGGTCATCTGTCCCAATAATTATTGATTTATTTAAAAGATTGGAGGGTATTGACGAGCCACTTCGACTCTTCGCAACATTAACTAATTCACCGCCCTCGGCAAGACCAGAAATATTGCTTTGCATCTGAGGTTTTTGTACAAGATAACATTCCTTACATAACATGAGGTTGGGATTCCAACTAATTCTTGCGGAGTATTTTCTAATACCAAGCTTCTTTTGGCAAATGCAACAATAGTTCTTATCATGACTGGACAATAATTCATAGCATGATTCACATAATTCACTATGTGTAGCCCAACCTATGGAGGGGATGTTCCGGGATATGCCTAGTTTAAATTTTTTCTTACATATCGCACAATTATCCAGGTCTTCGAATTTTATGTCTACGTCTTGCCCAACAATAGGTAAAAGTAAACTAAAGAGGCTACCGGCAAATTTCCTATCCAGGCCGCGTTTTGAATAATCATATATTTCAACTCCAGTTGGTTTTTCCTTTAGTACAATCTGAAAATTTATTCCAGCTTGGTTTTGCGTTCCAAACACGGATTTTCCCACAATATTATGTCTTTGCTTATCAGCGTACTTTATTTCTGCATTCTTTTTGCAACACTCAAGTACAGTATTAAAAATATCATCATTCAGATCGGAAAACGATACTGACGCTTTTATTGTCACACAATAAGGTAATCAGGATAGATAAAAAAATTTTTCTAACGACGCTCTCAATTTGTAGAATAATCGGGGAAAACGCTATCAACTGATTAAAACAGGAAACTCAAATTTCAATGGAGAAGGGAGGAAAAGGTTATCGAAATCAACACCTGTTACTTTAAGAGATACCTTATAATTCCCGGGAGAAAAAATCTTACCGATAACCTTGATTGGGCTACTAAAGTCAGCTACATAACTTTCTGAAAGGGTGTCGAAATTTGCATTTACCCGATATAGGTCAATTGTGGATGAAACAAATTCCATAATCATATGCCCATCATGACTATGAACTGTTTCTGTGAATAGTCTTTGATTAGCGTTAGATATGGTTACAAGATATGTTGTGTGTTGTATGTTGTTCCCTCTTTTGTTATCTAACAAAGTAAAATCAAGATTAACATTCTTATTTGTTGGTATTTGGGTTGCTTTGAATGCTAACATTGCGTTTCGATCGCCAAGACTAACCATGGGCATGTTATGGCCGTCTCCGAGTTCAGCGCCAAATGTTTGATTGCTTGAATAATTGACATACGATATGCAAATAATTGCTGCTAATAAACCCAAAACTATAACTGAAATGAATAACTTGAGTTGAACCCATATCCTGACTCATTATAGGAATTGCATTTAAATTATACCTAAAAGGACTGTTAAATGCTCTCGTTAAATAATATAAATTACCATTCATTTGCTAGACTGACATGGAAAAGTTTATCAAAATAATTGTCTGTTTTCTATTTGCAACTGGCACCATTTTAATTCCGAATTTGCTACAAGCAAACGCTGATGGTATATTTGAAGAAAATTTACCTCCCGCTACGGTGGGCGATAGAGTAGCAAGTCTCTATACAAAAATTAGCCCGCCAATATTGACATCCGATACCATGCAAAATGCATTTTTTCAATTAAAATTATTTGATTCAAAGACTGGAAATAATATTACCAACGTCAATTATTTCTTAACTGTTTACAAAGGTGACAAACTCCTACTCCGAGAATTATTTTATTCCAAAGATGGGCCGCTGACCTTAAAATTCGAGCCAGGCGTGGGTCCGATTCAAGTCTTTGGTAGTACAGAAACTTTTTTGGGAGGATGGTCAAGTGACACTGGACCAATTACAGTTACCGGACCTATCCTCTCACAAGGAGGTCTTTATCATTTTGCCATAGAAATATTTGGAATCGACAATGTTAGAAACATCTTTAAACCTGAAACTGCACCCAGGTTTGATTCTTACCTCAGTATTGGTGACGTCTCTACAGCGAACTTGACGTTTGGAAATAAAAACTATAACAGCACGCTAATCTCATATTATGATAAAATCCAAAATTTCACTTTTGAACCTAAAAATCTGGAAGCAAAATGGTCTATGCCATTCAATTGGAATGTGTCAAGAATAAAATCACAGAATATTTTTGTTCATGAAGAAATCAAGTTTCCAAAATCATTCAGCGAGTTTTCAAATTCTTCTATATTTAATGGGACTGTAAATGGACAACAATTGGTGGGTAGATCGCTTGCTATAGATCCTTTTACTTCGGAAAAGGCACTAATAATTCATTTTCTACTGAACAAAAATGATATCATTAAAATGGCTGAAAATAAAAATGCGTTAGCAGTTAGCAATGACTCTATGAAATTTACAATTCGTCCGTTGAAAAATCAAACTCAGAAAACATCTTTTGAGGTAGTAACGGACGCAGGAGCAATACATGCATTGTTAGAGTGGAATCCAAACCCCCCAGTGCTTGGAAAAAATAATCTTAACATTAATTTCAGTGACGCATTAAATGGTAATCGATTGAACGCCGATGTAAACTACGATTTGAATATTCGTACGAAGGATGGACAAGAAATTGTGAAAAGTAATAATATTACAGCCATAAATGGGATTTCAAACCAGACATTATCATTCCCTTCCAAAGGATTGTTTAATCTAGAAGTTAAGGTGAATTCGTTAAAATTTGCTAACCAAACTAACCTTGACACAACTCGAAACGGTATTGCAAGGGGATTTGTTGCAATACCATGATTACTGTTTTGAATTCGCAGTAACAACATATACGTCCGATACAAAATATTTAGAGTCAATTCGAAATAACGGAATAGTTTTCGTTGGTTGATACTATTTCCATCCAAGTATAATAGTTGAAAAATATCACGATGTTATTTGATTTTATTTTATTTTATTTAGTACAGTTTTATTTAATTTTGTCTAGCTTAATTTAATCAGTGATCCTGATTTTTCATACCCTTATTTCTTTCAATGTGATCCAATACATCCTCATATTGCGCATCAAATGGTTTGGTGGAAATCGACAGACTTTCAATCTTTGCAAAGGACTTTACTATACTCTTTGCCGCAAGCGGTTGTGGCAAGGTTTTGTCTGAAATCTCACCGTAAAATCCAATAGCGTCTATATTTCTGTCCGAAGCTAATCCCAAGATAAGACCATTAAACCAAGTAATTGTTGTAAACTCAGAACCTATGGTGCCCACGTTAGAACTTTGAAGAATTTTCATCAATTCAGAATTGGTTGCGACTCCTACAACTCTGGGTTCTCCTGTAATCATCTCATTTAATGAGCCACCTGCAGTATAGAGTCTTTTTACAGGGCCTATTGAGGTACAAAAATCAAGAAATGTATTACATAACTCGAGAAGTTCTCTATGGTCTTCCGGCTGTGCCTCACCAGTGAGAATCAATAGCTTCTCTCTTTTTGCAAAATAAATTTTGTAAGTGTCCTTTGCCGATGCTACAATACCATCCTTGACATTAACCCACGGTTTAGGGTTTGAAATAATATTTGCAATATGTTCAGTTTCTAGGTTACTTGCCAAAAATGAAGATACTAATCCACCAACTCTACCCATATCAGGGAGAGAAGCAAATATCGTAAAGGAATCTACTTTCTTTTTTACCAGAATATCTAGAATTACCATTTTGCATTTATTCTCCAAATGCCTACCCCGGCAAGGAATTCGGTTAATATTTTCAAAATAAAGAGTTTAGAGTTTGTCTTCTTCTTCTACTAAATTATCT